>CAZUFH010000134.1:0-2517 GCA_964618885.1 uncultured Pseudomonadales bacterium | reverse complement strand
CCGGTTTGGATGATAGAGGATTTCGATTATTGGAAATATACCGAGATCTTTCCGATTGGGATCAAAAACACACGGAAACTTATATGACTTTTAGTGTGGCGGATGTTGATGTTGCGAAGTTACTTATCTGGGATCCCTCCAAAGTATCAAGGGTAAGAAAAGCATTGCTATCAAAAGGTCTTATTCATAAAAAAGAAGATGGTAACTTTGAGGTTACAGATTATACCCAGCAAGACTCGTATTCTGACGTTATTAAAGCTTTTGTGGGAGATGCAGAGATGCATGATGAGGATGTAAAAATGCAACATCATGTTGTGTTTGTGCAAGACAAAATTGCGCCAGCGCATGATGATCGAGGCTACACGGTCAATAGTCCTTTAGTTTCTTTTAAGGGTGATCTTGTTTCATTAAAGCCTTGCGATAGATATCTAGAGTTAGAGAGGAGTGGTCGTTTTGGCGCAATGACTGCAGATGATATGGAGTTTTTAGAACCAAGTAGTAAGGGGTGGGAGTTAGTAAGAGATCAGATATTGGCCAGATGAAACGATTTGCCTCAATGACAGTTAAGTTTGTTTATATAGATAACTTAAATAGTCTTGGGGTGGAGCGTGCTTATAATCGGATATTTGAATTAGCTAGAAAAAAGATGGAGCTTGATAATAAAAGTACAAAGGAGTACATTGATACTTATGGAGGAAATAGAAATATATTTGACACCGGAGGAAGTTGCCAAAAAGATGAGGGTGGAGCTAATTACTGTTTACCGAATGTGCAGAGCCAGGAGGATCCCAGCAATAAAGTTTGGCGGAGTGTGGAGGATCAATCAAAAGAAATTGATAGCGTTATTAAAAAAGAAAGAAGATGACGATGGATAAAGTATCGGGATTAAACGCTGGACTATATGCAAGAGTGTCTACATCAAGGCAGGAAGAGGCGGAAACGATTGAATCCCAAGTATCAGAGATAAAGGCGAGGATTACGGCTGACGGTAACTTTATAAGTGATGAACATATTTATATGGATGATGGTTGGACGGGTGAGATATTACAAAGGCCGAGCTTAGACAGAATGAGGGATGCAGTGCAAGAAGGTAGATTTGATGTTTTGTATGTTTACGACAGAGGGAGAATTTCTCGTGTGTTTGCTTATCAGGAAATAATTCTTGAGGAAATCATCAATAAGGGCGTTAAGTTTGTAACATTACATGATGTCGATGCTGTAACGGCTGAGGAAAGGGTCTTACAAGCCATGCAAGGGGTATTCCATGAGTATGAGAGGGTAAAGATTGTGGAAAGATTCAGAAGGGGAAAAATGTATAAGGCAAAAAATGGGGTATTGGTAAACGCCCAAGCTCCTTATGGTTATGACTATATTTCAAAAGCGACTGGCGGTGTGTCCAGAATTGTTATAAATGAGCAAGAGGCGGAAGTGGTGAGAATGATTTACCGATGGGTGGGGATAGAAAGAATGTCTCTAACCCAAGTTAGAAAAAAGCTATATGAGATGGGAATTAAACCCAAAAAAGCAAGGCAGGACATATGGACAAATGGCCCTATTTGTAGATTACTTAGAAATGAAACTTATGTATCTGGGTTGGTTTATTACAACAAAGGAGAGGCAGTCGTAGCCAAAAATCCGAAAAACAAAACGAAATATAAAAAGGTTAAGAGAACAAGCCGGAGAATGAGACCAAGAGAAGAATGGATCCCTTTTGCTGTGCCGAAAATACTAGAAGAAGAGTGGCTTTTCGAGAAAGTTCAAAAAGTTTTGGAATATAACAAAAAGTACGCCTCAAAGAACCGGAAGTATGACTACTTGTTATCCGGTTTGGTATTTTGTGATTGTGGAACAAGAAGAATTGGAGATGGAAGTAGTACACAGGGACACCATTATTATCGCTGTGCCCAAAGGATTCATAAGTTTCCACTTGAATCTGCTTGTAAGTCTAGAGGAGTTAATGCAACCCTACTTGATGGTTTGCTCTGGATTAAGTTGAAAGCCTTTTTAAGTGATCCTGTGGCCTTGAAGAGTCAAGCAGTGAGGTGGGTTGGTACGAACAACGAACAGATTGGGGGAAATCAAACAGAAAAAGAGGTGATTCAAAAGAAGATCGATGGAATTGCAGAGGAAGAAATGAGATATGCCAAGGCTTATGGTTCGGGCGCTTTGGATTTTGGTCAGTTTAGCTTACTTGCTGAGGGGTTGAAAAGTAGGAAGAAAGATTATCTCTCTAGAATTATAAAAGTAGATCAGACCTCAAGGGTGGATAAAATGTTAAGCTCAGATGAAATTGATAAGTTATGCGCTTACGCAAAAGAAGTGTTGATGGAAATGGGAGTCGAAGACAGGAAAGACACAATTCACGATATAATCGAGAGAGTTATTATCAATGGCTCTGGTGAGGTGGAAGTGAGAGGATGCTTGCCAGAGTTTAGTCAAAAGTTGGGACAGTATGCTAAAAGTAGGAATTGTGGGATTACCAAATGTGGGGAAGTCGACGCTTTTTAATGCGTTGCT
>CAZUFH010000133.1:0-2538 GCA_964618885.1 uncultured Pseudomonadales bacterium | reverse complement strand
CCTTAGCTCCAGCTGTTCCCTCTGATATCAGACCAAAGCTCCTGCAGTTCCATCAAAATGAAAAGAAGGCAGAAGAGGGACTCATAAAACTCTCCCGAGACTTAGGTATTCCCTTGATAGCTACGAACGACTCTCATTACATCAATCAAGAAGACGCCGCTGCTCAAGACGCCTTAGTCTGTGTCCAGACCGGTAAACTTATTGAGGACACATCGCGTATGCGCTACATTGATACCCCCGACTTCTATCTAAAAAGCCCAGATGAAATGTCCGCCGAATTTACCGATCTACCCGAGACCATCACCAATACCCAGGATCTGGCCGATCGTTGTGACGTGCAGATCAAGCTAGGCGAGTGGTACTTCCCCAAGCTCGACCTGCCTACAGGTAAGGCCGCCGGAGAAGTCCTCAGAGAAAGGTCTTACGCCGGCTGTCAAGAAATCTTTGGCTCTGTCAGTGAAGAGCAAAGAGAGCGGCTGGATTACGAGCTGGAAATCATCGAGAAAAAAGGCTACTCTCCTTACTTTTTACTGGAGTCTGGCATTGTCAATTTTGCGAACGACGAGGGCATCTACACCAATACTAGAGGTTCGGCCGCCGGCTCTCTTGTTTCTTACTGTATGGGTATCACTACCGTTGACCCCTTATATTTTCGTTTACCTTTCGAGCGCTTCTTAAATCCATTTCGGCCTTCACCTCCGGACATTGATCTTGATGTCGCAGATATTCATCGTGATGAACTAATTCGTTACTTAGCCGACACTTACGGAGCCGAAAAGGTCGGTCAGATATGTACGTTTGGCACCATGAAGGCCCGGGCGGCAGTCCGCGACATTGGCCGAGTGATGGGTATGGCTTACTCCAAGGTCGATAAAATATCCAAAACTATTCCTGAAGGTAGTCAAGGTTTTCCTATGACTCTTAAAAAAGCTCTGGAGACTACACCTGAGCTGGCCAAGATGAGAGATGATGATCCGGAAATAAAAAAACTTTTGAGTCTAGCTCAAAAAGTAGAAGGCAACGCTCGTCACATCTCTGTCCACGCCGCCGCCGTCATCGTCGGCCCGGACGATCTGGTAAAGTTCACCCCCCTCCAAACCGAAACTGGTGGGGGAGATCGAGTCATTACCCAGTACGAAATGCACGCCGCCGAGGATGTCGGTCTGATCAAGCTCGATATTTTGGGTATTGCCAATCTCTCGATTCTCGCGAACGCGGTCAAGCTAGTGGAGCAGCTTCACCATGTCAAAATCAATATTAAAAAAGTTCCTCTTGATGATCAGGAAACCTTCGAAATGCTGGCCAGAGGAGAAACTTTCGGCGTTTTTCAGCTCGCTGGTGGCGGCATGACCAAGTATCTAGTCGATCTAAAGCCCGAAAGAATCGAAGATGTCATGGCTATGGTGGCCCTTTACCGTCCGGGTCCTATGGGTAGCATTCCGGAATACATCGCTAGAAAGCGAGACCCTAGTAAGGTGTCTTACTTTGTCCCCGGCTTGGAAAAAATTCTCGATCAGTCTTACGGCATAATTACTTACCAGGACGACGTGCTTTTTATGGCCATTCAGCTGGCAGGCTACAACTGGGAAGAAGCCGATAAATTTAGAAAAGCCATTGGTAAAAAAATTGTCGCGGAGATGGAAGCCCAGCACAACAAATTTGTGGATGGCTGTGTAAATCACTCCCATATCCCTCAAGAAAAAGCGGAAGAACTATTTAAACAAATCGAGACTTTTGCGGCTTATGGATTCAATAAAGCTCATGCTGCCTCTTATGGTATCGTCGCTTACTGGACTGCCTACGTGAAGGCTCACTATCCTGTAGAGTATATGACCGCCCTCATGTCTGTAGAGGCGGGGGACACCGATAAGATTGTTATGGCCATTGCAGAGTGTGAAAAGCTGGGTATTCGGGTGCTTCCACCGGACGTCAACGAGTCCTTGACCGACTTTACCGTAATCGATCTTCCGGAAGAACAATGGCTACCAGAGGGTAGAGCGAGAGACACCGGCCGAGCCATCCGTTTTGGCTTCTCAGCTATCAAAAACGTCGGCACCGCTGCGATTACCGCCATTCTGAGTGCCAGAGAGAAAGGACCTTTTAGCTCTTTCACTCATTTTTTAAATCAAATTGATCTCGGAAAAGTAAATAAACGAGTGGCTGAGTCCCTCATCAAAGCCGGAGCTCTAGACCGCTTTGGCAACCGGGCTCAACTCCTTTTGGCTCTCCCGGTCATCCGAGACAACTGTGTCCGGCTCCAAAAAGGCAAAGGAGGCAATCAAGTCAGTCTCTTTGGTTCAGCCTCAAGCACAGTTGATCTGGCAGATCACCTCCCGAACGTTCCCGAAATGTCTCAGGATGACAAGCTCAAGATGGAGAAAGAATTGCTGGGATTTTACCTCTCAGACAATCCGGTCAAAAAAATTGTACGTCAGGTTTCCGATCTAATCAGCCACAAAATTGCCAACTTAGACTTGACACTTCACCTGAGTCAGGTGGTCACCCTTGCCGGACTCATCTCTAGAGTAAAGCTTGTCA
>CAZUFH010000132.1:0-2561 GCA_964618885.1 uncultured Pseudomonadales bacterium | reverse complement strand
TCAACACGCTTTCGAAAATAGGGTGAATCTTTAGTAACCAAAAATCTCGTCCGTCCGCTTCCTTTTTCCTTTTTCCATTTCAAAACTTCATTTGCTACTGCCAGGGCAGGATCATACAGATCGGTTTCTCGTCCATTCAATATTTTTTCAAAAGTACTTTTTACCAAAGGATAGTGGGTGCAACCCAGTACCAACAGAGAATTACTTACTCCCGCCAGATGAGGTTTAATAATTTTCTCTATCTCAAGTTCCGACGCTCCAAATTCAATCGCTCCGGCAAGTTCTTTGATTGGTATAACTTCTACCTCTTTCCCTACCGCCCGAAAACCGAGTTGGTAAATTCCCGATTCAATCGTCGCCGAAGTCGCCGCTACCAATATCTTTCTGTTTTCATTTCGCAAAGCGTTTACAGTTGGCCCAACCATCTCGACGATATCAAAAGGTCGAACGGACAAAATCGAAAGCATCGGCAAGACAATTGATGCTGAGACGCTATTACAAGCCGAAACAATCTTGGTGGCACCTTCATCAATCAGCCTATTCACTAGCATCACGGTCAAGGCGCCCAGCTCCTCTCGGGTTTTTGTTCCATACGGGGCATTTTTAATGTCCCCCAAATAAATTACATCAGCTGTTGGATTAATCTTTCGAATTTCACTTAGTACTGTTAATCCTCCTGAGCCGGAATCAAAAACACCAATCATTTAAAATTCTCCCAAACAAATAATTTCATCCTCCAGTTCCAATCCAATCGTTTCTTTAGCTCTTTTCACTATTTCGTCTCTCACGGCCATGTAGTCCTTGGCCGTTGCTCCACCGGCATTGACGATAAAGTTGTGGTGATCCGGCGAGATCATCGCCCCACCCACTTTGTACCCTGTCATATTCAAAATGTGTTCCACTATATAGCCGGTAGCGGTAGTCGGATATCCAAGAATTGCACTATCCGCTTCCGAAATATTTTTAAATACACACCCTGCCGAGTTAAAGGGCTGGCTCGACTTTCTCTTTCGCCACTCTTCCGCTACACCCCGGGCTTTATCCACCTCACCCTTTTTCAAATTCAAAATTACCTGCATAATCACTTCTTTAGTTTTATGAATTCGGGACTTGTCGTACTCAAACTGCATGCTTTTAGCCGGTATCTTTATTACCCCGCCATGATTATCAAGCGCCACCACTTCCTTCACGATTTCAGCAAAGGTATGGCTACCACCGTGAATATTGTTGTACACTGCTCCACCTACCGTCCCCGGAATCCGCGCATACCACTGTAGTCCAGTAATTCCCAGTTCAAAAAGTTTAACCATCGCCGCCTGAAGATTTACTCCACTATCAATCGCCACTTCCACATCCGGAAAATCAGCCTCATCATAGTCCAAATCCGCAAAGTCGTACTTCATTGTTCCTTCTTCAGCCGCTATCCACCTCGAATCTACCGGGATCGTCTTATGTTTTCTAAAGCCCAAAAAACCTTTTTCACGAAGTTCAATCTTTCCCTTGGTGTTTTTCACTACCAAGCCTCTAATCCCAAGGTCAGATACCAAGATATTACTCCCTCCACCAATCACCGTCACTGGGACTCCAAAATTATTAGCCAATCTTACCGCTTTTACTAGGTCACCTGAATCCTGCACCTCGTAAAGCATATCCGCCGGTCCTCCAATCTTCAAAGTAGTGTGAGAAGACAAAGGCTCATCTAGTTTGACCCTCTCTTGACCCAAGCTTTTTATCAGTCCTTCTTCTTTTATCAAGCAGTATCATTCTATCACCACCCAGACTGTATAATTGAATCCAATGGAAAGAACACTAGTGAGAGACACTATCGGCAAAGTCGGCGAAACCGTAACCCTCAAAGGTTGGGTCAATACCAAGAGAGACCACAGCAAAATAGTCTTTATCGATCTTCGAGATCGTACCGGAATCATTCAGATTGTCGGCACCGGTGAGCTTCTCAATGCCCTCAAGCCCGAAGATGTCATCAGTATAGTTGGTTTGGTCAAGTCACGTCCGGAGCGATTAATAAATCCAAATTTAGAAACCGGCACCGTCGAAATCGAAGCTCTCAGCATGAGTGTCTTATCACACTCTGCAGAACTTCCCCTTGATCTCAGTAAAGAAAACTTAGAAGTCGAGCTCCCTACCCTTCTGGACTACCGTTCGCTTTCCTTTCGTCACCCCAAGATTCAAGCCATCTTCAAAGTTCAAGCCGTCGTCATCGACGCTTTTAGAAAGGCCCTCATGGCCAAGGGCTTTTTAGAATTCCAAGCTCCCTCAATTATTAATGCTGTCCCCGAAGGTGGCTCGGAAGTTTTCAAGGTCAAGTACTTCGACCACGAAGCCTATCTCTCCCAAAGCCCTCAGCTTTACAAGTCTCTCCTTACCACAGCTTTTGAAAGAGTCTTCAGTGTAAATCATATTTTTAGAGCCGAGCCATCTGCTACCACTCGCCATCTAACCGAAGCGACCAGTTTAGACGCCGAGTTTAACTTTATTGACTCCTGGGAAGAAATCCAGGCGATGGAAGAATATGTGATTCGGTATATCTTCAAAGAAGTCGA
>CAZUFH010000131.1:0-2575 GCA_964618885.1 uncultured Pseudomonadales bacterium | reverse complement strand
CAGTTCACCAGCCGGCTTACCCCGAAAGAAAGTGGCGACTCACTCACCACTACCCTTACCTTTCTAAAAATCGGGAGCCACAAACCAGTAAGTGGCTCCCTGAGGTCAACTCCATAACGGCCCTAGATAAGCCAGCGGAGTGACCTAAAAGTTGATCCAAGCTTGAACTGTCGCAACCGAACCAGATGCAACAGAAGCTCGAATTTTCCAATATCGCCAGGTATTCTCCATCGTCCCGGTCCATATTCCAGCCGAAGCGAGAGTTCCACCAGCTATGGCGATATAAGTTCCCCAGACGGTGTTATCAGGAGAATACAAAAGCACCCCAGAAGCCAATGGTGCAGCACCATTGTTCTGGACTTGAAACGCTTTTGCATAGAGGTTGGCCAAGTCATACGGTTGATCTCCAACACCAGTATCAACCGTACCTAGCACAACCAATCCTGTATCCCGATTGTACCGAGAAGTATTGCCAAACATAAAGGGCATATAAGTTACCTTTCAGTTGAAAGTCTTTGAAAATTAAAACTTCACAAATCCCAAAATTCTATATCTATTTCGGGTCCAAGTGATCATTCTTGGGCCTGGGAGGAGAAGTAGGTTGAAGATTCAAAGCGAGCATAATTCTTTTAACATCCAACCTGACCTCATCCAAAATAATTTTCAAATCTTGAACTTCTTTTTTGGTTACGGCAGTTTCAACTTTACTTTGGTCGAACTCTGCTATTTTTGTTTCAGCACGGACTATGTGGGAATCAAATTCACGTCGTAGATGTTGTGTGTCGTTATACTGGACGACTAAGTAAATAATTCCAAGGAGGATAAAAGGTAGAGTGGAGGAGACAATAACTTCAAACCAACTGTGTGGTTTTTTGTTATTAGAGGTTAAACTGGTAAGAGCTGACATTTCTATGAACTTATTGGAAGAATATAGGTAGGAAACTATCACATCCCAATTAATTCATCCAGAGCAATTCTACTTAACTTCGCCTTTTTTCTGGTCAATTTTCTGACATAAAAGATATAGGTCAAAGTTCGATTCTCAACTGTTACTCGACGAGATTTTCCAGTTCGGTATTTTTTGAGGGTTTTGCCTTTTTGGGAGTATAGGGTTTCAGTGACATCAAAAGAAACATCGAATAGGCACCATTTCTTTTCACTGACAGCCACGTGTGTGATGATGAACCTAAGAACTGGATTCACGTGTAAATTTACCAATATATACGAGGCAAGGCAAGGACTATCTGTAAGTGATTGAAAATGAACGAGTTACAGGCAAAGATGATGCGGAAAGGGAAGGTGGGAGAGTGGGATTTGGAAATGGGGAGTGCGATTCAAAATACAGGGAAGGCATTTTTGTAATAATTACAGAATGCCCAGAGGGGGTAACTTATTGCAGGACAACGACTTAGAGTGGCATACTTCTTGGTGTCGTAAATGCTACAATCTATGTATCAAAATGGCACAAAATAACTGCTAATAGGGCGTGTTTGTCCCTTCCGTGCTACACTTTTCCGGTAATTTTTACAAATATTGGCCTATTTTGAGACTAGGAAAAAAGTGTGCCACACCGTTCTTGCCCTTTTTAGCGTGGAAAGGGCGTTTTTGCTGCGCAAACCCTCTTTGGCACACTTTTTGCTCTTATTGCTCTTATACGTTTGCACTTGGTCCAATATATATAAAGAAAGGACTTTCTTGTGGAACCTTATACTCTATACAACGGGACACTCTATATTTTCCAACGTTGCTGGATGACAGCGGACCAGGCCAAGAAATACGGTATTGATAGCCTGGGATATTATTATGTGCCAACTCCGGCTTGGTTGCTTTCCAGAAACTAATTGCCCAGGGAAGACCTTCCCCAACCTAAACACGTACAGCAATAAAAACAACTAACTAACTATCTTCTAATCTTCTAAAGAAAGGACGTTCTTATGTCTAACTTAACAGAGATTGTTCTGCCGAAAAAGCGGACATCCGCGAGCGGAGCAACGGCTCACTACATAGGTAAGAAGCTCTCGGACGAACAAATCCAAGAACTTGCCGCGGCATTTTGCCCGGAAGTGCCGCCCTACACGCAAGGGTTCTACACAGCGGTCGGTGTTGCAGCTCTTAACTTTGCAATCCGTGCAAAGAAGGCTGGGTTTGCCGCTTAGTTGTTCTTCCTCTGTTCCTCCCCCCAAATCTCCCGAGAGCCGCAAGGCTCTCGGGCTTGCCTATTGGAAGGAAGAATTTTTATGGCCTTATTAGAGATTGCACTAGGTCGCCGGATCCAACTAGAGAACTTGGTTGCCAAAGAAAAGTCTAGTCTTAAAGATAGGACTGGCCGCCCAGGACCGCGAGAAAAGTCCAAGATAATAGCACCGCTAGTAAAGAAACAGTTTCTAGCAGAGCCTGAGATTCGTAGTAAGACAATGGCCGATTTCCACGACCAATGGCTTATTTGGAAATCTCGTCATCCGCATTTCGAATTCGTTAAGATGCACTGGTCTAGCTTCTCCAATGTCTGGCAGTTTATTTTATTCGATACTAGGCGTAAACTAAAAGTAGCAATGACGATGCAAGAAATGAGAGA
>CAZUFH010000130.1:0-2581 GCA_964618885.1 uncultured Pseudomonadales bacterium | reverse complement strand
GATGGTAAGCTGAGGCGAACTCAAAGATGGCGGGAGAGATTGGCGGACTTTATTCGCAGTACGAAGCCGGGAATAATCGTGGCTTACGACTTGTCCGGTATTTCCGGACATCCTGACCATATCAGCGCCTCTTTGGAAATCCGGCGTATTGTGAAAAATATGAAAGAGGTGAAGCTGCTGTGGACTTCTTTCGAAGGTGAGATGAAGGACCGGGTGGTAGATAAAAAGGTTGAAGAATATTTACAAAAGCCTAAATACATTTTGGAAATGAATTTGTCCGAGTCCTGGTCCAAGTGGCGTGCGGTGTTTGCCCATGAAAGCCAAAATTTGAGAGGATTTCTAAAGTCGCCCTGGTGGTACCTGGTATGGACAGCTAGGATCGAGTGGTACTCCGAGGCTGAGTCCGGAAGAAAGTATAGGTACAAGTATGCGAAGTTTAAGATTTAATAGTTTAAAATAGGGGTAATGCTGAAGATCTACAATTCGTTGTCCAAGAAGATTGAGGAGTTTGTACCCAGGGAAAGGGGAGAAGTTTCCATGTATGCCTGTGGTCCGACGGTGTATGACTTTCCTCACATAGGGCACGGCCGTAAGTATGTGAATGACGATATTCTCAAAAGGGTTCTGAGTGTGGTGGAGGGATATAAGGTAACTCACGTGCAGAACATCACTGATGTAGGTCACCTGGTCTCCGACGCGGACGAGGGCGAAGACAAGCTGGAAAAAGGCGCTAAGAAAGCAGGCAAGACGGTCTGGGAAGTGGCTGAGGAGTTTACCGAGTATTTTTTGAAGGAAATGGACTCTCTAAATATTATCCGTCCGGATATAGAGTGTAAGGCGACTGATCACATTCCTGAGCAGATCGAACTAATCAAAAAAATAATGGAGAACGGCTTTGCTTACGACACACCCGAAGCGGTGTACTTTGATGTGACCAGCTTTCCGGAGTATGGCCAGATGTTCGGACAGTCTCTGGAGGACAAGATGGTGGGGGTCCGTGATGATGTGGTCGTCGATTCAAACAAGAAAAACCCGGCAGACTTTGCTCTGTGGTTTAAAAGAGTGGGTAAGTTCTCCGACCATGTGATGCATTGGCAGAGCCCTTGGGGAGACGGCTTCCCCGGCTGGCACATAGAGTGTAGTGCCATGAGTATGAAGTACTTAGGAGAGCAATTTGATATTCACACCGGAGGGGAGGATCACCTCTCTATTCACCATCCAAATGAGATTGCCCAGAGCGAAGCGGCGACCGGCAAAAAACCGTTTGTAAAGTATTGGTTTCACAGCTTGTTCCTCGCAGTGGATGGTAAGAAAATGAGCAAGAGTTTGGGAAATGTCTACAAAGTGGCCGACATTGTCGAGAAAGGTTTTTCGCCCATGGCTCTTCGGTACTACTATCTATCCGCTCATTACCTGAAACAAATGAATTTTTCTTGGGAAGGGATGGAGGGGGTGTCGAACTCATATAAAAAACTCAAGAAAGAGTTTCTAGCGCTTCGACTAGAAGGGGGACAGGATAAAAATATTTTTGGGGCGAGTACGGATGAAAGTCTGACCGGAAGAGGAAAGTTTTTCCGGGACGAATTTGTAAATGCCGTGGAGGATGATCTCAATATGTCTTCTGCTATAGCGGTAGCGAGAGCTGTGCTGAAGGACGATAAGCTGAAAGACTTTGAAAAAAGAAGGCTGGTGGAGAATTTTGATAGAGTTTTTGGACTGAAACTGTCCGAAAGAGACGAGATCCCGGCCGACATTCCGGCTGAGGTGATGGAGATGGTGAATAAGAGAGAAGAAATGCGCAAATCTAAGCAGTGGGCTGAGTCCGATGCGCTTCGAAAAGAGATAGAAGCCAAGGGATACAAGGTGTCGGATTTCTTTGATGGGGTAACGGTGGAGAAGGCGTAGATTGGTGTCATCGCGAGGGTGCCTAGGCGACCGTGGCGATCCAGAGGGGATGGATTGCTTCGGTTTGAGTACAAAACTCGCAATGACGAGTAAAAAAAACACCCGCCTTGCGGCGGGGTGGTACGGGAAGGCTAAAGAAACAACTCAAAAGCAATCACTATAAGCAGAATTACTATAATGGAGAGTAAAAACGGTATCATTTATTACTCCTTGTTGGTTATGAACTTTTGAGGCCTATAATAGCATGCTGAGGCTAATTTGTCAAGTTTTGTGCCTGGAGTGATTCCACTGTCATTCATGCGAAGGCAGGAATCCATTAGATTATTCCGAATTCGGTATTTCTTGGATGGATTTACCCCTTCGGGTACCAGTGGCCTTGTCAAGCCAGGAATGACATGGGTGGAGGCTGGGTAGGTATACCACCTGGCGACCACGAGGGTCGCCCCTACAGGCAGAAAAAAGATGGGGAGGGAGATCTCTGCTTGCCGGACGGGCAGGGGTGGCGATCCACAGGGGATGGATTGCCACTCCCGCCATGGCGGGATCGAAATGACGAACAAAGGATATATGCCTGGCGACGTAGATTTGGAGTAGAATTGGGTAATGGAAATATATATCGTTGGGATTATTTTGTTCGTTTTATTTGCCAGTTTGAAGGTGGTGCAGGAGTATGAGA
>CAZUFH010000129.1:0-2828 GCA_964618885.1 uncultured Pseudomonadales bacterium | reverse complement strand
CTGTTTGATCGATGATCTGAGCAAAGATATTTTGGTTTGAGCGAGTGACCGTGAGGCGGGGACGGTCGGTACGGGCCAAGAGCTTGGCTCTAATACGGGTTTCTCGCTGTTTTTTTTCGTTTAGCTTTTTCATATTATTATCTTAAGTATTTAGGAGGCAGAGGTTTTGGTAGCAGTCTTGCCTTGTTTCTTGATGACTACTTCATCGCTGTAGCGGATACCCTTGCCCTTGTAGGGCTCCGGCTTCCTGATCTCACGAATGTCAGCAGAAACTTGACCAACCAGCTGTTTGTCGATGCCGGTGACTTTGATTTTGTCCTGACCTTCGATGGTAATAGCAACACCGGGAACTTTTTTGAAGATGACGGGATGTGAGTAACCAACGGAGAGAGACAAGCCTTCGGGGTGCATAGCCACACGGTAACCGGTACCAATGAGCTGAAGATCTTTGACGAAGCCTTCGGTGACGCCGGTGACGCAGTTTTGAGCCAGGCGGCGGGCCAGACCATGAAGGGCGCGGGTGGCGGGTAAGTCGTTATCTCGAACGAAGTTTAAAACATTTTCTTTGACTTCGACCTTGATCCCCTTGGGAACGACTGATTCCAAAGTACCCTTGGGTCCGGTGAACTTCAAGGAAGTTTCCGTGGCTTCAAAAGTAACGGCGGAAGGTAGATATAGTGGTTTGCGTCCTATGCGGCTCATATTTTGTGTTTACCAAATTTGACAAATAACTTCGCCACCAAGGTGCTTGGCGTGGGCAGCCTTGCCGGTCATGAAGCCGGAAGAAGTAGTAATGATAGTCGTACCGGCGCCGGAGAGGGTTCGGGGAATTTCGTTGTAGCCGGAGTAGATGCGGACACTTGGCTTACTGATCTTCTTAATACCGGTGACGGCGGGAAGACCTTTGTCGAAGTAGCGCAGAGTGATAGTAAGCTGGTTGACAGGTTTGGACTCTTCAATGCTGTAGTCGACAATAAAAGCCTCGGCTTTGAAGATTTTGGCGATCTCTTCGCGGGCATAGGAATAGTTCACGGTTACGGTGTCCTTTTTGGCGAGATAGCCATTTCTGATGATAGTTAAAAAGTCGGCGGTTGTATCCATATTATTTTGACATTTTGAAAACGCCTGGGAGCTCACCCCGGTGGGCCATTTCTCTGAAACAGAGACGGCACAGCCCAAAGATCCGGATGACACCACGTGGTCGGCCACAAAGCTGACAACGGTGGTGGTCACGGGTGGAGTGACCAGCGAGTTTAATTGATTTAGCGATTTTGCTTTTTTTAGCCATTATTTTTTAATTCAGTTAGGCTTCTTTGGTAAAAGGCACGCCTAGGACTCTGAGGAACATTAAAGCGGTTTGGGAATCTTTAGCGCTCGTAGAAATAGTAACCTCCAGCCCTTGAATCCTCCCGATTTTATCATATTCTACTTCCGGAAACACTATTTGTTCGGTAAAACCGATGGTGTAGTTACCTTTTTTATCGAAAGTCTTGGTAGAAACGCCCTGAAAGTCTTTCAGACGGGGAAGAACGATGGAGATAAGTTTTTCCAGAAAATCATAAGCTCGAGTGCCTCGAAGGGTGACTTTGAGACCGACGATTTCGCCTTCACGGAGATTAAAGGCGGCGATACTGGAGCGGGATTTGGTCTCCAAAGGGGTCTGGCCGGTGATTTTGCTCATCCAGTCTTTGGTCTTGGCTAAGAGATCCTTGTCGGTTTTGAAGTCTTTAGAGCTCGTGTTGACAGTAATTTTGATCAGCTTGGGTACGGCCTCAACTGAGGTGAGACCTAACTCTTTTTGAAGAGCCGGACGGATCTCGGTTAGATATTTTTCTTTTAAGTTTTGGGTCATTTTTTGGTTACAGTGGTAATTATCTGACGGCATTTGTGACAAATTCTGACTTTGGGAGTCTGGGAAGCATCAAAGCCGACACGGGTAGGCTTGCCACAGCTTGGACAAAGAAGAGCGACTGAAGCGGTCGAGATAGCCCGGGGAAGGGTAAGAATAGTGCCAGATTCGTTACCTTTTGGCTTGATGTGCTTCTTGTATTGATTGATTCCTTCGACAAGAACTTTTTGGGAGACAGGTAAAACTTTGAGGATTTTACCACTGCGCCCTTTGTCTTTGCCGGCGGTGATCTGAACTGTATCGTTGATTTTGAATTTAAACATTTTGTCTTTTATTTTTATAGATTGCCACGCCTTTCGGCTCGCAATGACGGTTGTTGTTAGACTACTTCGGGGGCGAGAGAGGCAATCTTGGCAAAGCCTGCATCTTTTACCTCACGGGCAATGGGGCCAAAGACACGAGTACCCAAGGGCTGCTTACTCGCAATAGAGTCAATAATAACGACAGCATTGTCATCGAAGCGGACGTAAGTACCATCATCACGACGAGTCTCTTTCCTGGTGCGGACCACCACGGCTTTGACGACCTGCTTGTCTTTGACGGTGCCACCGGCATCGGCACCTTCGACAGCGGCGGTAACGACGTCACCGATACGACCGAAGCGGCGCCATGAACCACCATGAACAAGGATAACCTTGATAAGTTTGGCTCCGGAGTTGTCGGCGACTTTGAGGACGGATCTTAGTTGGATCATATGATTTTGGCGATTTTCCAGTGTTTGGTTTTACTAATAGGTCGGGTTTCTTCGATACGGACGCGGTCACCTTTTTTGGCACCGAGATCGTCTTGGACGGTGTAAGACTTGTTCACCTTGACACGCTTCAGGTACATAGGATGGACCTTGAAACGAGTAACGCTAACCACAGCGGTCTTTAAATTTTTGTCGCTTTTGACGATGCCGGTAAGGTGTTTCATTTTA
>CAZUFH010000128.1:0-2849 GCA_964618885.1 uncultured Pseudomonadales bacterium | reverse complement strand
ATTCAGTTACTTAGACAAAAGTTTGCCAAGGTCATCGAGAATGTCGAGGATGACTTTTCCACCATTCGCGTGGGCCGGGCGAAGCCTGATTTGGTCGAGGGCATTATGGTCCCGGCTTATGGCTCGTGGATGAGACTGGTCGAAGTAGCGACTATCGCGGCGCCGGATACTAATATGCTCGTAATCACGCCTTTTGATAGGAGTCTGCTGGGGGCGATAGAAAAGGCGATTGGGGATAATGAGATGAAACTTTCACCAGCAGTTTCGGGTGAACTCATCCGTATTGTAATTCCATCCCTCACACAAGAGAGAAGGCTGGACTTTGTAAAACTGCTGAAACAAAAAACCGAGTCTGGTAAGGTCATGATGAGACAGGCCAGACAAGATATCAAAGACAAGATCGATGCCCTGAAGGAGCGTGATGATGTGTCTGAAGATGATATCTACATGCTTCTCGCGGAGCTGGATAAAATTACCGCAGAGTTTAACGAGAAAGTAGAGCAGATGAGCCGGGATAAAGAAAAAGAAGTGATGGCGGTGTAAGAAAAAAACTCAAAAACTCAAGGAATCAAGAACTCAAGACAGGTGAAATGATAAAGGTATCTTAGTTGGAAAGGGAGAGTCTTTCGAGCTTTGTGACACGTTTTTTGGTGATTTCGTGATCCTCTTTGAATTCTCGAATAGCTGCGATGATGTTTTGTTCCATTCCTGCCATTTGTAGTCTGATATCTTTGATGTCTTCTCTTATTTCGACCTGACCCTCCTTCAGTTCTACTTGTCCTTCTTTAAGTTCTGAAATATCGGCACGAACTTCGACGAACTGATCCTGCACTTCAACGAATTGTCTTTGGACGTCCAGAAATCCCGCGCCGGTATTTATTTCAACTTGATCGAGGTCTTCTTTGGTAGCAAATCGGTCAAGTTCTTTCTTCAAGTCAGCCTTAGTGACGAATGTTTTTTCGAGTTTCTTCACATCTTGGTCAGTGATCATACTTTATATTACCAATTCTGGATTGCCGCGTCGAGTACTCCTTCCGCCTAAGGCGGATAAACTCCATGTCGGTGTAGTAAGATTAAACGATGCAAATTCTAGTTTTTGTTTTGATGTTGTCGGTATTAATCCTGGTCCATGAGTATGGTCATTTTTTTATGGCAAAGCTGTTTAAGATGCGAGTGGACGAGTTCGGTATTGGTCTGCCTCCGCGGGCCAAGAAGCTCTTCACCTGGAAGGGAACCCTCTTTAGTCTGAACTGGTTACCACTAGGAGGCTTTGTAAAGCTTTTTGGAGAAGATATGGAGGACCCGGCTCAAGCAAGTTCGCCTGAAGCCTTTTTTAATAAACCGATTTGGCAAAGAGCCGGAGTACTGACTGCCGGAGTGATCATGAACTTTTTACTGGGCGTCTTTGCCTTTGGCATTGTTTATACATACCTTGGAATCCCGACCAAGACAGACAAAGTATTTGTAGTAGAAGTTGGAGTGGATACTCCGGCCGAGGTGGCGGGAATAAAAGTGGAAAGCGAAATAAAGAAAATTACTTTTGAGAAAAAAGAAGTTCCTTTTATCGGAGTGGATGGCTTTATCAAGCAGGTGGAGCCACTAAAAGGGAAGGAGATAGAGCTGACCTTGGCAGATAAAAAAGGTCAAGAAACGACCGTGAAGATTGTACCTAGACTAAGTCCACCGGAAGGCCAGGGAGCTTTGGGAGTGGCTTTGTCGAACATTGAAATGAAGATGTATCCTATCTGGCAAAGACCTTTTCGAGGGATGGTCGTGGGAGTGACGGAAGCTTGGGCTTGGGGCAAAGAGATCGCTACGAACCTGGGAACCCTTCTGTGGGGTATCATCACCGGAAAAGGTGTACCAAAAGACGTTGCTGGGCCGATAGGAATTTATCAGGTAAGTAAGCAAGTTTATAAAATTGGCTGGGTGGCTGTGCTGCAGTTTATGGCTATCTTGTCTGTGAACCTTGCTATTCTGAATATCATGCCATTTCCGGCACTAGATGGCGGAAGGCTCTTTTTCCTCGGTGTGGAAATGATAATTGGAAAGAAGCTTAAAAATAAAGTAGAGGGCTATGTGCATACGACCGGGATGGTGTTTCTTCTGGGTCTCATGGTGCTCATTACCGTGAGAGACGTTATCAAACTAATAAGGCCGTGATCAAAGATCCAAATTGTTTGTTTTGCAAAATTGTGGCGGGGGAGGAGACGAGCGAGAAGGTGTGGGAAAATGAGGAGTTCCTGTGTATCCAGAATAAGTTCCCAGTGGCCAAAGTTCATGTCTTGGTCATGCCCAAAGCCCATATTAGAAAGCAGGAGGTCATCTCGGGGTTACAAAGTGAGGCGTTTTGGGGTAAAATGATGGCAGCCGTTTTTTTCGTGGTACATCAGCTAGAGCTTGATAAAGCAGGCTACAAGCTGGTGAACAATGGGGCTGGTTACAACCATTTTGAGCATGAACACTTTCATGTCCTGGGTGGAACCAAGACCGAACCGGGAGGAATGACTTAAAAACAGCTGTCATCGCGAGAAGTGTATTCACGACGCGGCGATCCAGGTAAGGGGGATGGATTGCCACAGCATGAAGTACATGCTTCGCAATGACGTACCATATTTAGATTACTTAATTAAATAGAAACAAGAAAGAGAGGTGCATTTTTTGTGGCACTAGTAGTAAAAAGAAAACAAGGACAATCAACACAACAGGTAATAAGTGAGTTTAAAAAGCTGACTTATGAAGACCAAGGTCTGGACAAAGTCCGGGCGGTGGGTATGAGTGGTTTCCTCAAGCCTTCGACGGTAAAGAATATCAAGATGACTGAGCTAAGAAAGGCTTCAGCCAGAATC
>CAZUFH010000127.1:1953-2884 GCA_964618885.1 uncultured Pseudomonadales bacterium | reverse complement strand
AGTCATCCTCGACATTCTCGATGACCTTGGCAAACTTTTGTCTAAGTAACTGAATCAATTCGTGTTCTAGAATCATATATCTCTATGATATCAAATTTCCCACGAAACTAAGCAATTCCAATCTTCTTTAGCATTTCCTTGAAGTTGTTTGCCGTAGCTTCACTCGGAACTCCTGCAGCAACATTTCGAATACCGGGAACACAAAAAGTTTTTGACTCTGGTGAAAGTTGGTTTGGGATATTAACCCAAAGATGTTCTGTAACCATATCTTGATACTTCTGAGGAAGTCCTTCCGGCTTGGTTTCTTTTTTTAAAACAAATAGCTTCCCGGTTTCCGGGTCTAAATATTTTAGTGAAGACTTTACACTAATACTGTATGTTTTACCTTCTTTTGTAGCTAGAAAATCAATATCGAAATATGCATCCCAGTCCAGGTCCTCAGGAACTCTGACCGTAAAACCATCTTGTTCAAACAAAAGTAATGTCGAGATAGCTCCCCGAATTCCCATCACAAACCCCTCCTCGCTCCTTACCCCTTCATTTAAGATTCCTTCAGATCTTGCCTTCTCGTATATCTCCAATACTGCTTCAAAAAATCTTGGAAACTTATCGTCCTCAAAAATGCCCTCCTTACTTCTAGCAAGCACTTCCTGAAAGAATCTCTGTTGTATTTCTACTGATTCCAATTTATCTACCACCCCAGCATTTGTCTCCTGAGTACCTACAACACCCATCAGGTCGGAGAATAAAGCAATCATGTCTTTATCTTTGTCATCCATTTTCAAAGTTCTTTCTATCCGAATTGAATTTTCAGCTACATCCTTAGCTGTAATTGATTTAGTCAGCATCATCTCATTCCTCCATCTGGCCAGTTCGGCTCGAAAAGAAGAAATATCTTTTTTTTCAGCACCAGATTCGTTCATTACTACTA
>CAZUFH010000127.1:0-1943 GCA_964618885.1 uncultured Pseudomonadales bacterium | reverse complement strand
AAGGACTTTATCACAAAACGGCTGATGCGTGCCACAAAAAAACACCCCCGGTTGCCCGAAGGTGTTATGGATTAAGGTAAGAAGACCGGAATGTCGCCGTCTCGATCTGAGAAGCTTGAGACATCAGCTTGATCGCGATCAACTATTTTGTCGCGCCCGGAACGAATCCAGGCTACTACCTGGTTCTGTTGATCTTTGCTAAAGTGAGCTTCTTTCCACTCCAACAGAGGATACATTGAATACGCTTGAACCGTAAAGGTCATGTACTTTACGGATGAAAGCTCTACGGTGGCACAATTATCAAGGTCCATTGCAGCATCGTAACCCTGACCAAGGTCGAGCGCTTGAAGCGCCAAATGGAGGCTCCAAACCACACCGCGAGGATTCACGGCTTTTCCGCTCTTCATAGACGCATCATTCCAAATCCGGGCGCCTTCCTTGGAAAACATAATTCCCCGGTCTGAAGTGCGTGTTTGGGCCAGTTCATCTTGATGAAAGTTCTCAAGGACCGTATCTACCAGGTTATTCCCGGTGTACTCCTTGATCATTTGAACGGCACCAAGTAAGACGGTATGCAGATCGCGCAGATCGCATTTTACGGGCAAGATCAACAAAAGTGTTTTATCACCGATCATGATTCCTCCAAGAATCTGAACATAGATTATTAATTTTCGCTCCCTAGTTTATACCGCATTTCTAGCCCAAAGTCAAGCTATAGGCCATATTCTGCTTTACATTTCCGCATACCTATGGTATTATAGGTCATCGTACCTTGGAATTTCCACCAAACCCACCCGCCTTTGGAGGCAACAATGACCAACAAAAACGATGGTACAAAAGCAGCCTCAGCCGAGGTAAACAAAGAACTGCTGAACATGCTAAAAGATATCTTCTTTGATCAGACATTTCAGTTTGTCCTTTGGTCATCGATCCTGACGTACTTCGTGGACATCAGGCTCGGATTAGTCTGGTTTATTCTTCTTTCAGTCATGCTCTGGAACAACCTGGCACAAGAAATCATTCTTGCCTACGCCAAAGCACACAACGACAGTTGATTACTCCATAAACCAAAAAGCCTTCCCAAAACAGGGAAGGCTTTTTTAGCATTAAATTCAAAGGCTGGAACTACTCCACTCCCAGCTTAAATCTCGCAAATCTGGTAACCCGGATATTCTCTCCGGTCTTACCACTTAGTTCTTTGATTATCTGATCCATGGTCTTGCTACCATCTCGGATGTAAGCCATTCCGAGTAGTTCTTCTGTATCTTTCGGGTTCATGGAGACAATTTGCATGGCAATTTCTTTACACAAGGCATCGAATTCTGGAGTCTTCGCCACAAAGTCCGTCTCACAGGCAACCTCGACCATCGCGGCCGCACTACCACCACCATGGGTGTAGCAATAGATTTTGCCGGAGCGCACCTCGCGCTCAGACTTACTCTCGGCTCGAGCGAGTCCCTTGGCGGTAATTATTTCCTGAGCTTTCTTCATGTCACCATTGGCTTCTTCTATCGCCTTCTTGGCATCCATTATTCCTGCCCCTGTCAGCTGTCTTAATTCTTTTATCTTGTCCATCATATTCTTTATTTACTTTCGTTTTGATTTTTTGATTCTTTGAGTTTTTTCAGTCCCGTCTCAATGGCCTGTCCTAGGAGCCTACAAACAATCTCCAGCCCCTTCGCCGAGTCATCGTTCATCGGGATTGGGTAATCAACCGGGTCAGGGTTGGCGTTGGAGTCGACGATTCCTACTACCACCACTCCTCGACTACTGGCCTCTTTGACGGCTAGCTTCTCTTTGTGAGTGTCGAAGACGACCACTACTTCCGGAGCTTCCTTAAGAGCAGCAATGCCCCCGATGTTTCTCTCGAGTCTCGCGATTTCCTTGTCGAACATCACCTGTTCTTTTTTGGTGTACTTCTTGAGCTGTCCGGACTCTCGCTT
>CAZUFH010000126.1:0-2893 GCA_964618885.1 uncultured Pseudomonadales bacterium | reverse complement strand
TTCCCTATGATATTATTTTCAAAATAGACCTTCTTTGGCTTCAAAAACGTCTTATATTGTAATAATACTTACATATGAATTATGGTCTAAAATACTCTAGGTTAGTGCTTTGGATAGCTTTTTGACTTGCTCCCCGTCTGACTTGTCAGCAAATGAGTAGACGGTTTTTTGCTGGCAGCAGCAGTGGAAGGAAATAGGAGGAGGTGAGGGTGTCACGGCGCCAATAATTCGCGGTTATTGAATAATGTCTGTATAAGGTGTGTATTGGTGAGGTCATAATTATCCTCGCTATCAAGAAGAATTGCAGTGAGTCAAATTTTTGGAAAAGATACGATGACTAAGATCTTTCCGCTGACCCCTAAGGAGTTACGGGCCGGGTCAATCATGCTTTGAGTGCTGATACATATTGATATAGAAATGATTTATGTCATAACCTGTAGTTTCTCTTACTATATCTTTCATTTCCTTATATCATACCATATCATACATGTGTTGAATATGGGATAATATATTTTGTGATTCTATAAATTCTCTCTTGGATATTCGACGTCATTAGTGTGTAAATAGACATTGATATAAGATTTGTGATTTCTAACGATCTAAATCATAATATATGTATATTTAGGAGCATATTTTGTATAACAATGTTATACAATATTATTAATTTATTTGGTTCAGATATTTTTATGAAGAGACATTATAGCAATTTCAAAGTCATAAATTGATTAATTTAAATATAAGTTATTTGTAATTGACCGATAGTATTAATAATTTTTTGCAATTTTGACTTTTTTGTTAGCTTTGGGGTGATGGTTACCGTTGTAGAGGGGGTCTGATCTGTCCGAATCGTGCCTTCTGATGACCAAAAAAGGCGGATAGATCACCTAAAGAGGTAAAGTAGACTACTTAGCAGAGAAAGGCAGGGAGTGATAAGATCGTGCCTGGGATATGTTACATTTCATATTTTGCACTTTATACTTCTAAGTAAATATCAAATATACAATTTACAATATACAATATTTGTAATGAGATCAGAAGTACTTGGCTTGCCGGTGGACATTTTGAGTAGACGTGAAACAACTGAAAAGATCGAAGGATGGCTTAAGACACCAAGCCAAAGACCGAGGATGGTAGTGACCGCCTACAGTGAATTTTTTGTCGCTGCTCAAAAAGATAAAGTATTTTCTGACATCGTCAAAAAAGCAGACTTGGTTACCCCCGACGGTATCTCGGTGCTGGCGGCGGTGAAGTACATAAAAAAAACTCAAAAACTCAAAAACTCAAAAACTCAAATGAAGGTGTTGAGAATGTTGGGGGAGGGGGTGAAAGTGGGGGGAGAGATTTTGTCTGGCAAGGTCGGTGAGTCGGTGACAGGGGTTTGGCTTTTCTCGGAGCTTACCAAAATGGCCGAAAAAAGAAACTGGAAGGTTTTCCTTCTCGGCGGTTGGGGGGATGTGAGCTTGCGAACCTCTAAAATGCTGCTAGAACGGTTTCCGAGACTTCGGGTGACATATGATAGTGGTGAAAACAGAGTGGGGACGGACAGAGTGGTAGACGAGCAAGTGGTAAAAAAAATTAATGCCTTTAAACCGGACTTGCTTTTTGTCCAGTACAATCCGGTGAAACAAGAAAAGTGGATATCATCACACCTCACTCGACTTAAGGCAGGGGTTGTGATGGGTGTAGGGGGGACATTTAATGAGTACTTGGGGGACTTCCGACCAGCTCCAGCCTGGATGGAGGTGGTGGGGCTCAAGTGGCTGTGGAGAATGCTAGTGGAGCCAAAGAGAGTTGGAAGGATCTTCCGGGCAGTGGTGGTTTTTCCCTGGCTGGTTTTCAAAGCCAGTTTGACAAGCTAAAATCTATCTCGGTTTATTGAAAAAAATTAGGAGTTGGAGGAAGCTGGATTGATGCCGAGCATCCAGAGGACTGACTCTTTTTTGTAGCGGCGATCGCCACGAGAGTTGATCCGAATGGCAGGGAGCTTGCCGCGCTTGCCCCAGCGTTTGATAGTGAGAGTGGAGACACGGAGAATCTGGGCAACTTCGGAAACGGTGAGAAGATCAGGAAGATTGTTTAGGTCTAAATTCTTTTTTATTTTTAAAACTGTCTCTTGGTTGTCCATACTTATTTTTTTTGTTAGGTTTTTTAAGTGATATAAGAGCTTGCTCGGCTTCTTTTCAATAACTAAGTTATTGAAATATCATTCTGCGCTTCCTCTTATATCAGCGTATAGTCCACTGCGCTTGACTATACTGCTTTGATATACAAATTACCAGAAAGAATAGGGTTAGTCAATAACGATCTTTAATTTTTTTTGTGATAGAATTCTGACTGTAAGTTGCAAGGACATTAAATCTTTTTTTGGAGGCCTTTGTGTCCACAGTTGCCATAGATGATAATAGATACAAATTTAAAGAATTTATTCCGTCAAGTGTAGAGTTATTATTTGTATCAAGAAGCAGTAAAAGAAGCTGTCCTTTGGATATTGATGCATTTATAGCTAGGGCGGTCACCAGTAATATTCCGGTAGAAATAGTAAATATAAAGCCCGGAGAATTGGTATCTTTGCCGGTTTCAGAGCTTGGAAAGACAAGTGTCAGCTACGTGGGGAATCCAAGTGTGGCAGAGAAGGATAAATATGGCAATTTACAGATGCGTATGCCGCAAGCCAGCGCAGTGGAGGTAATCTTTAATTCTGAGAAAATAGGGGCGGTGGGGAAAAATCAGGGAGCACATGGAAAGAAAATAATTTATATTGTAGTGAATTGAGTAAAATAACAACCCCGCCGACGGCGGGGAATTTTATGCAACAAAAACCCTCCCGCCATGGCGGGAGGGGTTTTCTGATTTCTGTCATTCTGAACTTGATTCAGAATCCAGAAAATCCTGG
>CAZUFH010000125.1:0-2905 GCA_964618885.1 uncultured Pseudomonadales bacterium | reverse complement strand
CCGGATTATTGTGTGTCAGCAACAACTGACAGAATCTTGGTAAAGCCCGGGGAAGTACTGACTCTGACTTCTATATCAAATGCCTCTGTGAACAAATTTTCTTTTGGTGCATACAACTTAGAGAATCCGTTTCCAGGAGGTGGTTCCTTTAAAGCGGTTTGTGTAGGAAACGATGCAGTTCTAGCGAGTTGCTCCACACTTGATGCATACGGAAATCCAAACTGTACATGTCCTCAAGGAGGACATCATTTGATTTTTGGTGATACAAATACAACTACTCTTAGAACAAATGGTACTGCTTACATCCCTTATGCAAATTTAGTAGTGAATGACAAAAGTTGGGGTGGAAAACAAGTTCAATTCTTTTCGTTTAATGCATACTTTCAGCTGAACGACGGACTGATATCTTGGCCAAAAGATGCATGTATAACGGGTACAGAGGTTGAGGCAGCTTGTGTTGCTTCCGGTACTAAAACTTGTAACCCGGACTGTCCGACAGCGTGTGGGACAGCAGCTTCGACAATTACGACGTGTACCGACTCTTGCGGTGTGGCGACGACCAAAGCTTGTGCAGCAACGGCGGATTGTGCTTGTATTCCGTCCGGAGTCAAGACTTGCTCGCCGGACTGTCCGACGGCGTGTGGCAAAGCGGCTTCGACAATTACGACATGTGTAGATTCTTGTTATGAGGACACGACTAAGACGTGTGCTGCGACGGCGGCGTGTCCCGTGGTAGGAGCTTGTATGAAAGTAGATCTCTACGCCAAGGTGGGGGGGGTATATAGTACGACTCCTATGACAGCAACCCAATCAGCAAGCTTGCATATCGGTGACATGATTAGAATTGCCATTACCGGTAGTAAAGCCGATCTTAAAGCCAGATTTAGAGTATTTGTCAATGACGTAGTAGAGCCGACAGGCAATACAGCTAGCCCCGAATGGATTGATAGTAACGGAGCTTACTCCGGCGCCGATCACTTGACCACTTTCTATTCTGATTTCAAAATTACTCAATCGGGCATTTATAGATTCGAAGGTCAAGTAAGTAGTAAACCATAGATAAAATGAATAGAAACAAAGCCATACTCTCGATATTCTTGATTCTGATCATAGTACTGGTGGCTGGAGCCACGGTCTATATTTCTTCTAAAGTAAGTCAGGAGCAAGCAATAGCCCCGACAGCACCGGTAAGTCTGCCCAGAGCTTCTGAAGGAGGGGCTGAATGTACCACTTGTAGTGCCACCACGGTTTGTGCTACAGGACTTACTTGTGACAGTGTCGATGGACTTTGCAAAAAAACCGATGGTTCGACCAGGTGTTGGTTTGGATCAACAGCTTGTAATGAATCGGCAACCAGCATATGTGTCGCTTCGACGGTAAAAACCTGCACTCCGGACTGTTCCACGGCATGCGGACAGGTGGCCTCGACTATCTCGACTTGTGTAGATTCTTGCAATGTGGCCACAACCAAAGCTTGTGCGGCGACACTGGTATGTGCTCAAGACATCGTTGTCTCCAAAAAAGCATATAAGTATGATGGCGGAAGCTATGCATACACGACGGAGATCGATACGGTAGCAAAAAATCAAACTTTCTTATACGCGATATCGATAGAGAACAAGGGACTGGTAGATGCGACTGGTGTGAGCATTACCGACACTCTCAATGGGGAGCACCAGGATGAGCTGACCTTTATGGACGCTTCAAGTGGCTGTACTTATTCTTCTTCTGACAAGATGGTTACTTGCAGCGGACTCACAGTAAAGGCTGGTGAGACTGTGACCTACGCCTTTAAGGTGAAGGTCAGCGGGGACGCTGTCAATGGAGAAATGATAAAAAACACATCTCTTGTAAGTGTTGCGGGTACGACTATTAGTACTTCCGCCACCAGAGACTTGACTATTAGCACCGTGGTAGGGTGCAACCATACTTGCACAGATGACTCTGAATGCTCCAGTGGCTTGATCTGCGACACCTCGACCAACAAGTGTCGTAAGGGGGCGTGTGTGGCAGAAGATACTTGTTCGTGTCCGGTGGTCAGAGCAGTGACGGCCAGACCGACAGCGAGACCAACTTTGGCGGCAACGGCGGCCCCAACTCAAGCCGTGACTGAGATAGGCATTACGGAGGCTCCATTACCTACACAGAGACCTGTAGTGGTGGCAGAGCCGACGATCTTACCTGAGACAGGCATCCTTGATTTCCCTGGTGTAGCAGCCTTCGGAGGCGGTCTAATGCTCGCTATCGTGGGAATATTACTGGCTCTATAAAGAAAGTACCAAAAATTAATAAATAACTGAAGAATATGGCAAAGATAAAGACGAAATTATTCAAGAACATGGATCCGAAAAAGGTTGGGGCGCTGGCGGTAATTGCGACCATCGCAGCCCTGGCAGTAGGGGCGTTCTTCGTCTCCGTGAAGCTAGCTAGTGTAAAGGCTCCGACAGCACCGGAAGGTGCGGAAGCAAAATATAAATCATGTGATGACTATGGTAGTCCAAAAGCGAGGCAACGATGTTAGAACGAGACTAATGACCCAAAAGGATCGAATTATGATCCGAACCTGACAGCAAGCCCAACTTGGGGTTCGGGAGGTTCGGGACAAAATTCGCCGACTCCAAGTCCAACGTCTATAAATGCCATTGGGGGTACGGGAGGTTCGGGAGGTTCAACGGGAGGAAGTTCCGTGGGTTCGGGGGGAGGAAGTTCCGTGGGTGTGGCCTGTGGTACGATATGCATATTGATGCGCCGCATTTTAGGAAATTAAGAAGTAGTGATGAGCAATACCGCCGGGAGACCGGCGGTATTTTGGTATTTGAAGTATTGATTTGCCGTTCACGAGTTACCAATAGTTCGTCATTGCGAGCGTAGCGCGGCAATCCAGAAAAGGGATGGATCGCCACGG
>CAZUFH010000124.1:0-2907 GCA_964618885.1 uncultured Pseudomonadales bacterium | reverse complement strand
AGACAGACGATCGAGACTGTAGCCAACTGATTCAAACTGGATTTTGAGCTCAGTCCATTCTAGGTCGGCAAAGGGCTCGCCAGAGTCTTCCTGGTCAAGCTCATCGAAGCCATCTTCCAGATTTTCCCGAATGTATTTCTTTTTGGATACTCCGGCACCCTTCCAACCATCGTTCAGATAGGTTTCGGCCGGGTTCGGGTCGAAATCATGCTCATCCTTTACATCAACGGTAGTGAGCAGATCAAAACCAGATTCGCCTAAGTCTCGATCGGGCGAGATTTCGATCATGCCGTCGGGGGCAGCGCCGCATACATTGCTCGGCATCGTGTTACGGCGCATGCCGCGGATTTCACTCTCCACACCGTGAAGGTATTCCCGACGAGCGGCTTCTTCTACTCGGAACGCCTCTCGGACGGCTTGGCGCTGCGGTTCTGTCTTGCACTTGGCCAGATCCCTTTTGAGGATCTCGAGCCGCTTTTCATATACTTTGCTGGGCATTTTGCCCTCCTTGTTTGCGTTTGGGTTTGAGTTATTCAGGAGCGAACTGATGCCTATATAATACCACATAAACTGCTATAGGTCAAGTGGCTACCAGGCATGAAAAACCCGCCTCATAGGAGACGGGCTGTAGGATGACTTAACTACGAATTTTGTGATTTTTGAACCATCTCTCTAAGAGCGTTTCGCATCTCAAGGACGCCAGCTTCCTTTTATTGATGGATATATGCTCGTGATTATTCCGCGAGCCAAGACTTCAGCGCATCTAGGACCAGTTTCCACTGTTCCTGATCAAATTCGATCTGCATGCGCCATGTCTCTGGCGTGCTATTTCCACGGTATATACGGTTTTCTTTGGGTGAGATGATGACATACTCATCTCCAAGCCAGAGAAATAGCATGCTATTGGCAACTTTCGATTTCTCGAGCTTAATTCCCCGTTTAATAATCATTTCTGAAAGTTCGAAGACAGCGTTGAGATAGTCGGGGTCTTCACCCGCCAGTGGAGTCGTGAAAACAACGTAGATTTCGTTGATGGTGACTCCGTGAAACTGCGAAAGCCAAAGGCGTAGGCCGGTATGAATATCTTGTAACAAGGTCGGATCAATGGCGACTTCCTGCATAATGACACCGCCAGTGATTAGGTCGGCGTTGGCATCATATAGATTGTTAGAATCCATACTTGCCGCGAGAAATGCCTTGGGATGTCGTTCCAGGGTCGGAACATAAACAAACTGTCCTTGGGTACTGATGGCAACAGAACGCCCGCCCACAATAATCTGAGCATTTGGATCCCTATCGGCCACAAGACAAAGAAAGCTGCTAATTTCCCCTAATAGTACATTTTGACTTTTGGTAACTTGATGCGTTTGGGTTACTTTCATGTAAAGGTTCTCCTAAGATCTAGATTTGGACTGAGGGTGATTGTAGCACTATAGACTATAGGATGTCAAGCGTGGTCGGGGTGATCTTGATGTTCGTGAATATGCCTGCAGGGCCAGGCCTTGCAGATTTGGGACCCTATAAGGCCTGGCCCTGGAGAGGGGAGATTATTTGGAGAAGGTGAATTTGCCGCCGGCGGCTTCGATAGCTTTGATGGCGCCTGCGGAGGCGGGAACGGCGACCTGGAGGGCTTTGGTGAGCTTACCGGTGGCGATTACCTTGAAGCCGCGCTTGGCTTCTTTCTCACTGACTTTGAGAGCCGTAGCTAGAAAAAGTGGATCGATGACGGAGTTGGCCTCAAACTTGTCCAGACGATCAAAGTTCACCGTAATGGGCTGGAGCTTGATGACCTGGAAACGGTGCTTACCCTTGATGAAGGGAGTACGACGAACCAATGGAAGCTGACCACCTTCAAACCAGAGAGGAATGATACCGCGGGTCTTTTGACCTTTTTGGCCACGACCGACGGTGTGACCACCGACGCCGGAACCAAAGCCACGACCGAGACGCTTTTTGGGGGTTTCAATTATTTTGGGGAGCTTTGAGAGTAACATGTTGAGTATTTTAAATTTTATATTTTACATTGTATATTTGGCAGAAAATGTGAAATGTAAAATGATAAATGATAAATGTTTTAGGCTTTGAGAGCTTTGAGCAATTGGTATTTTTTGCCGAGAGTTTCGATCTGCTTGAGAGCTTTGAAGGTGGCTCGGGCATTACTGGTCTTGTTGTTGGTACCCAGAACTTTGCAGACAATATCGGTAATACCGGCAGCTTCGACCACGGCACGGACGGAAGAACCGGCGATAAGGCCAGTACCTTTGGGAGCCGGGCGGAAGAGGACCTTCGCTGCTCCGTACTTGGAGTTCGTCTCGTAAGGAATGGTGCCATCGACCAGGGGAACCTGAACGAGGTCGCGGTTACTAAGGCGGATGGCTTTTTTGATAGCGTCGGCGACGTTTGGGGCTTTGGCTAGACCGAGACCGACTTTGCCTTTTTTGTCACCGGTCACGACCAGAGCAGAGAAAGAGACGTTCGTTCCACCTTGAGTCTTCTTACTGACACGACGGATCTGAAGAACTTGCTCGAAACCTTCCGGAGCCGGGCGTCCACCACCTCGATTGCTATTGTTTGTATTTCCTGCGTAGGCCATTTTGGTTATTGGTTATTGGTTATTAGTTATTAGAATTTGATGCCGGCGGCACGGACGGACTCGGCTAGAGCTTTGACGCGACCATGGAAGCGATAAGAACCGCGATCGAAAACGACGGTGGCCACTTTCTTTTCCTTGGCGATTTCACCGAGCTTTTTGCCGACTTCGGTGGCCTGAGCTGTTTTTGTCATTTTTATGGATTGCTTCGTCGCTTTCGCTTCTCGCAATGACAAGGAGCCGTAAGCGGCTAAGACCTTACCTGTTTGATCGATGATCTGAGCAAAGATATTTTGGTTTGAGCGAGTGACCGTGAG
>CAZUFH010000123.1:1240-2947 GCA_964618885.1 uncultured Pseudomonadales bacterium | reverse complement strand
TCCAAACCAAGTTCGACTGGACGAACAAAGACGGTTTTCCCTTCTAGAAAGGAAGCAATAGTACAGATCTCACTGAGACAGTTAATTTCTGGCCTGGTGGCCTCGATCACCATCCGGCCGAGCCTCGGATCTAGACCGAGATCGACCATAAACTCCCCAATCTTAGTAAGATTTTCTCCCTCATCCAAGGCTCCAAGCAAGGTAAGTACTTCAATGGCCTGGTGAATTGAAGCTTTTCCTGGTGGGTCAATAAAATCGAAATTTTCAATATCTTCGACACCCACCTTTTTCATAGCCAAAACTATTTGTGACAGATTGGACCTCGCGATTTCCGGTGATTGATATTGCTTTCGAGACTTTAGACTGGCTTCGGTGAAAAGGCGATAGCAGAAACCGGGAGCGGTTCGACCCGCCCTTCCCATCCGCTGATCCAAGCCACTCAGAGCGTGCTCGACCAAGATGAGCTGCTCAATACCGGTGTGAGGATCAAAGCGTGCTTGTTTGATAAGACCCGAGTCGATGACGTGGATGATACCGTCAATGGTAACCGAAGTTTCGGCGATATTGGTAGAGACAATCACCTTTCTTTTTTGGGAGGGCAAGAAAATTCTATCTTGATCTTCCGGGGACAGCTCGGCATGCAAGGGAATTAATTCAAGCTCAGACTCACCTACTTGAAGCAAAATATTTTCAATAGTCATGTTTATCTCCTTTTTCCCCGGCATAAAGATCAGGATATCGCCGGCCAGATGAGAATCGACAATTTTTTTAACCTTGTCAGCTGCTCCCTCAGTAAAGTCATACCCCCAAGGAATTTCCTTTTCATAAAAAGGGACCACCGGGAACATTTTGCCGGGAATAACAAGAGCGTTTTCCGGATCAATCTCGTCGATATAGGAAGCAAATTTGTTTCTTTCAATAGTTGCGGAGGAGACGACTATTCGCAAAGGCTCAATGCCGAGCTGCATCCGGAGATGATTGACATCTTTCAAGAGACCTAAGCACAGATCGATGTTTAAACTTCTTTCGTGAGCTTCATCGACCATGATGATGGAAAATTCACTGAGAAGTGGGTCGAACTGGATTTTTCTGAGAAGAATACCATCGGTCATGAAGGTAATGTCGGTATTGTCTGACGTAGAGTCGTCGAAACGAACGTGGTAGCCGACAGACTGGCCAACCTCAGACCCCATGATGTCCGAAACTCTATCAGTATTACTTCTGGTGGCCACTCTTCTAGGCTGAGTCACACCAATCTTGCCTTCTAGACCAAGCTCGTCCCGCAGCTCCAGAAGAAGGGGAGGTAGGAGTGTGGTTTTACCCGAACCAGTCTCACCCACCAAAACAAAGTTCGGGTGAGCTCGTATGTGGCTTCGAATAGGCTCACGCAACAAGGCCACCGGAATATGCTCCAGCTCAGCTAAAACAGCTTCCGGGTCACGATGACCCCTGGATTTGTCTTTTTTTTCGAGTTTCATGGTTTAATTTATTTCATATAACGCTCCTACGTGACGTGTCATGCCGGACTTGATCCGGCATCCAGGTATTTTCTGGATTCCGGGTCGCACTTCGTTTGCCCGGAATGACAAACTGGAAGTGTATTGGAGCCGATAGTGTAATACAGAAGTGTAGCATGCGGGCCTGATTGTTTATATAGCTTTTTGATCTATAATTGCCAGGTAGGAAGTTCTTTTAGACTAACGGAGG
>CAZUFH010000123.1:0-1140 GCA_964618885.1 uncultured Pseudomonadales bacterium | reverse complement strand
GATGCCGACCGATAGTTTGTAGATCCCCTGATTGAATCGGGGGATTTTTGTTTAGCGGACGAAGACTTTTTCTTTGCGGACGATTTTCTTTGGGCCTTTTTTGACCTTTTTGACTTTGATGGCTTCGACTTTGGGAGCGTTCTTGACCTTGCCGGTTTCCGGACGGGTCTTTTCGATCTTGGGCTCATTTTCGATGGTGGCTTCCACGGGAACTTCGATACTAGCCTTCTGACCTTTTTTGACAAAGACATCCTTAACCTTGGTGGCTTTTTTACCAATCAGGTTTCTGAGGAAGTAAAGCTTGGCACGGCGGACCTTGCCTTTCTTGACGATCTCAATACCGGTGATCGTAGGAGTGTTGATAGGAAGGATCTTTTCGACCCCAATGGCGCCAGTGGCAATTTTCCTCACAATGAAGTTCTTACCTTCTCCAGTGCCTCTGATCGCGATGACGATACCCTGAAAGATCTGAGTACGGGATTTTTCGCCTTCTCTAACGGCTAAAGAGACCTTGATGGTGTCCCCCACGCCGAATTCGATCTTGTCTTGCCATTTGATTTGATTTGCCATAAGTGGTGTTTATTTTTATAGATTCCCGATCAGGTCGGGAATGACACGGAGTCATTTTTCCCATATCTGAGAGAGTCGAGTGTTATTTTACCAGGCATGAAGGGTTTTTTCCACCTGTCTCTCCAGTTCCTCCGTAAAATCTACCTTATAGGGAAGGGTGATTTTCTTAATGTTATTACCGGTCTCGATGACGACGATGATTTCGTGCTCCCCTGGGTGAGATTTGAGCAGCTCCGAGACCTTTTGCATGGCTTCTTTGGGCGTGCCAGACTTGATAAAGACCTCGTGGATAAGATCCGGGGGGGTTCGTTTCATATCGACCACCAACCCTGACTCGGCGATTATTTGGAGCTTGTCCTCGCGGTTGTCCACCTTGCCTTTGATAATTATGGGTGTATCTTCGACCCAAATAGACGGATTTTCGGCGTAAAGTTTGGGGAAAATGATACAGTCGAGAGTGCCGGTGTCGTCCTGAAGGGTGACAAAGGCCATCTTGGAGTTGTTTTTCTTGGTGTTGACAAGCTTTACTCTAGAGATGAGTCCGGCAAGGGTGACCACCTGACTCAGGTG
>CAZUFH010000122.1:0-2952 GCA_964618885.1 uncultured Pseudomonadales bacterium | reverse complement strand
TTTCCGACAGCATGCTGGCGGCCGCTGTGGAAATCGCACACCCCACCCCTCTCCATTTCATCTCCTTAATTACCAAATCTCCTCCTTCGTCATTGCGAACCCCGATTCCATCGGGGTGTGGCAATCTCACTCCATCAGTCCTGGTTTCCGTCTTCACCTGTATCTGTATCATATCTCCGCAAGATGCATTTGACTCATCCATCGATATGTCGGCACGATCCATCTCCCCAAAGTTTCTAGGATTCTTATAATGATCAATAATAATATCTTTGTAATCGGACATTTTATATTTTCACCCCCACACTTCTAAGGTCATCTAAATATTTTTCAAATCCGGAGTATAACATTGTCGTGATTCCAACTTCCTTTGCTGGAAGTAATTTACTCTCTTCGTCATCCGCAAATACAATACCTTCTGGTACACTTCCAGATTTATCAACCAACGCCTTAAATATTTTCACCCCAGACTTTGTGTCCCCAACCTCATAGGAAAAGACTTTTACATCAAAATTATCTAAGAATCCATACTTTTCCTGCAAGCCATTTACTCGTGCCGGAAAGTTGTCTGAGCAAACTGCAGTTTGATATCCACTCACTCTAAGTTTCTTAACAACACCCGCCACTCTCTCATCCACACTATAAGAATCGATCAATTTTTTTATTAGGTCGCGCCAGGATAAGCCCAGCTTCCATTCATGTTTGGCCCAAGTCCAGAACTCCTCATCACCCATCTTACCCGTTTTATATTCCTTCATCATTTGATCAGACTTCAAAAATACTCTCTTCACTTCGTCCTGATGTACCCCAAGATTCGCTACAGCTTGCATGAACTTATGCTTACCATCCGGAAAATAAAGACCATCCAAGTCAAAGGTTATCGTTCTTATATTCATGTTTTGTGTTTATGTAAATATTTTGGGTATTTCTCTTATTTTATCAACCAAGTAATCAATTTCCTTCTTGGTGTTGTACACGTAGAAAGTGGCTCTCACCATCGCCGGTACACCAAAACCCGTGACCAGTGGTGCGGCACAGTGCTGACCGGACCGTACAGCAATTCCAAAGTTGTCCAATATCTGAGCCGCATCGTGAGGATGTACTCCAATCACGTTAAAGGCCAGTGCCCCGCCTCTCTCTTCGACGTCTTTGGGTCCATAAACCGTCACCAACTCCTCATCCTGAAGTTCCACCATTTTTTTCAAAGCATAGACCATCAGGTCCTTCTCATGATGTCGTACATTATCCATTCCCAACCCCTCAAGATAATCCACCGCCGCACCCAGTCCGATTATTCCGGCAATATCTGGTGTTCCGGCCTCAAATCGGCTAGGCAGATCCGCCCAGGTTGCCCCCGTAATTATGACTTCACCGATCATGTCCCCGCCAAACAAGAACGGACGCATCTTTGACAATACTTCTTTCTTCCCCCAAAGCACACCCGTTCCAGTGGGTCCTAGCATTTTGTGTCCGGAAAAAGCGATAAAGTCCGCTCCCAGAGTCTTCACATCTACCTTCATATGAGGCACCATCTGCGAAGCATCCACCACCACCGTTGCATTTTGGGCCTTTCTTTTTATCGCTGTCAGCATACCTGCAAGATCGGGAATTGTTCCCAGCACGTTTGATGCCCCGGTAACGGCAAACAACTTCACTTTTCCGTCTGCTATTAAACCTTCAAAACCCCCCAACCTCACCTTTAATCCGTTCTCAGTTAATACCTCATCTTGAGTTCTTGAGTTCTTGAGTTCTTGAGTTCTCATCACAAGTTTTCCCTCTCCATCGACATCAATAATTCTCAGCTCCGCACCCGTCTCCCTACATAGTTCTTGCCATGGTACTAGATTCGAGTGATGTTCAAGTTTACTGATGAGTACCGCGTCTTCTTTTTTTATATTATCCCTGCCCCACGAATACATGACCAGATTCAAACTCTCACTGGCATTTCTGGTAAAGATCACCTCTTCGGTTCTGGCCCCAATAAAGTCAGCCACCTTTTTTCTTGCTTCATCTACCAGTCTAGTGGACTCCACCGACAGCTCATAAACACCTCGGTGAATATTCGCATTTGTATTCCTGTAATAGTCATCCATCGCCTTAATTACGCTTTCCGGCTTCTGGCTGGTGGCTCCACTGTCAAGGTAAACCAAATCATGCCCGTGAATCTTCCTTTTCAGGATCGGAAAATCTGCTCTGACTTTATCTACATCAAACATATTGGCTTTATAAATTCATTAATATCAATAATCAATTGCTGCCGCCATTAAATCATCTGCCTTAATCACCTTATCACCCCAGACTGTTTTATTCTCCACTAGTAGCACCTTACCTCTTTTTCCCGCAGTGCACAAGCCTACAGCAGCATATTCTGCACTAGGGAACTGCTTCAACATGTTTGAAAAACTATTAGGTGAGTTACCAGCAAGCACTTGAACATCTTTTGAATCTTCATGGCCACTAAAACCTACCTTAGAATCAATGGGGTGAGTGTGAATAATTAGTATTCCTTTAACGGACCTTGGTTCACCTGGCAATGAACCGAATCCATATCCAGCTCTCTTTGTTTGGTCCGCATCTATAATTCCATAATCACCTTGAACACAGGTGATTCTTGGTTTTCCATCTTCAGAAAAAAATGTTGTAAAGAACAGTTCTCTAAACTTTTTATCGATTGGCAATTTGTCAGTCAACTCTCTCAACAGATCTTTTATTCCGGCAGCGTCTCTTGACAACACCGCCTCTTTCAGGTTATCCGCATTTGAAACCAAAAAATCGGCTAAATATGGAGGCACGTCCTTTTCAAAACCAGGATCTGTTTTATACTTATCCTTAAAGGCTTCTGCAAGCATGGAATCCAATTCAGAAGTATTTAGCATATCTCAATATTTTACCTCCTCAACCTCTTTTAAGAACCCCTCAACTATTAATATCTTGGCACTAGGTTCATCTATACCA
>CAZUFH010000121.1:0-3088 GCA_964618885.1 uncultured Pseudomonadales bacterium | reverse complement strand
GAAGAGGTTACAGACTTGAAGCAAGTCATCCTCGACTCCATGGCCCAGATCCGCGCTCAGGACTTTTCTCGCACTACCGATCTCTCTCACTGTGTCCGATGTGATTTTAAGACCCACTGCTGGCCAGAAGGTTTGCCGATGACGATGGACACCGAGAGCGAAGAGGAATAAGTAATCTTCATGGCTTGTATTCGGGTAAATTATGGATATAATTTATTTAGTGCAACTAAATATCTATGAATAATCTTGCGACGTTATTTATTGATGAGTCAGGTAAATCTAGTCTTATTGAAAAGGCCAACGAACCTTTTTTGATTACAGGAGTAATTCTAGATGACTCAGACAGACAAATAGTCGAGGGTTTTTTTGGATATATAAAATTAAAATATGGAATTGACCCTTCTCAGCCGTTTCATAGCTATGACATTTTCGAAAATCCTAAAACTAAACTTGATGATTCAGACCTAAACTCTTTGTCTATTAAACTTGCCGAGTTTATAGCTCTTATTCCGGCACAAATACACATAACCTCGATAAATAAATCCGAATTTAAGTCCGCGATTGGTATTAAGTCAGATGAAGACTTCAAAGGAAGTGGCGACAGACAAGATACGAAGCAGCTCCCGTACAGAGTAATGGCAACTTACTTGTTTGCAAAATTTGGTAAATATTTGGAGAAAAAACACCTTATTGGACAAATGATTGCGGATTCTAGAAGGGGGGCCGACTATCAGCTTATTAAAACTCTTAATGTCATTAAACAAGGAGATACGAATGTTAGGCCAGAATACCAAATAGCGATTAAAGAAAGATTAAACGCAATGTGTTTTGCCGAAAAGGGCTATCTATCCGGTGGCTTAGAAATTACGGATCTAATTTCCTACACATCATTCCTTAGGGCAAGAAAAATGATTACTCATTTTTCCAATACAGGAATAAGGCGTGTCTGGAAAGAAATATACGCAAGAGCTGAAATAAAGAAAATTGAAGCAGATCAGATTAAGAGATTTTTTGGTATAAAAAAAGGCGAGGTTCACAAATATCTCAGGTGACTAAGGTATTTGTGAACCCCACCCAACGGCGGGTGATCACTAAGGGAAGTATAAAGTAATTTGTCTGTTCAGTCAAATCGTTAGCGTGTCAAGTTCTAGGCATGGAAAGAAGGCTCACCGAGCTTTGATTTGACCAAGAGAGAGTTTTCTTACATAATGGACAGATGAGGTACAAAATAAATTGCGGGGTCTGTGAGAAAGAAATAGTAGTCATGGGTGAGAATGATGAGGAGGGGATGAAAGAAATGAAGGAGGAGGCGAAGGCTCATAATGACTTGCGGCACCCGGAAGCAAGACCTATGACGGACGAGGAGCTTGAGTCAGATATCCAAGGTAAGTGGAGGAAAGAGGTATAATCTTCGGGTAAGGCACATTTTTAATAAAGGAGAATCGATGAATCTAATTTTGTATACTTTTGGTGGAGTATTTCTAGGACTGGCTATCGCTGGAGCTGTACAGGGTATTATGATCTCCCTTGGAATAGCTAGCGGTGCGGTGATGTTGTGGGGAGCGATTGTTTGGGTGATAGTCTCAATAATTGGATTAATTCTTGGTCTGATGTTCCAATTTAGATTGAAGTAACCGCAACCTCGCCTAAAGGCGAGGTTTTTATTTTTCTTGTTCTTCCGGGAGGAGGCCGGTTTTGAGCTGCCTAGCAGAGTCTAGCTTATTACCGATCTGATTCATGGTTTGGGAAGTGTTGTTCATGGCAGAGTAGGCGTTCGTCAGGTGCTTGCCCATGAGCAAAAAGTTTTCGTTTAGCTTTTCATAGTCTTTTTGGACGGCGCGGAGAAGCGTGAAGACCTCAGAAGTTTTGCCGGCGATTTTCTGGCCCTCAAGGGATAGTAGGATGGTTTGAAGGTGGGCGTAGAGAGTGGTCGGGGAAACTGGATAGACACGGGACTCGCGGGCCAAGTCGAGTAGCTCTTGCTCACTCACGATTTCGTAATAAATACTCTCCGATGGGATGTACATGAGAGCAAAGTCCAAGGTACCTTCTTCCGGCAGAATGTACTTGCCGGAGATGTCTTTGATGTGTTTTTTGACGTCTCTCACGAAGGCGGTTCTGGCGATGGATTTTTCGGTTGCTGATGAGGCTTGGTAAATTTTCTGGAAATTTTCCATGGGGAACTTGGAGTCGATAGGGAGGATGCCAGCTTGGGTCTTGATAGCGGCGTCGACAATCTGGCCGCCTTTGAAGTGGTACTGGAGATGGAAGCTGTTCTTGGGAAACATCTGGCCGATGAGATCTTTCAAGACTTGCTCGCCGATATTACCTCGGAGCTTCGGGGACTTCAGATAATCCTGGAGGTCCTTCATCGAGCGGCTGACTTCGCCAAAGGCCCCGGCTTCTTTTTTTAGATCACTTATCACGGCGGTGGCTTGGTCGAGACGGGAGAAGAGCTCGCGGTAGTTTTGCTGGAGAGAGGCATTGGTGGTGCGATTGGTGGTATCAAAAGATTGCTGAAGAGACTTGAGCCAGGCATTTAGAGTAGGATCGGTTTTTTGGGCTTCGAGCTTTTGTTTGAGTAGAAGATAGATGGCTATTAGGCCGATGGCGAGAAAGGAAACAATAATTAGAGTGTCTGAGGACATAATTCATTTTAGCGCAATCGGGCGTAGAAAACACGAAGGAGAAATGTGGTTAAATTGAATGGAGTGAGACCTGGATTGCCACGTCGGGTTACCTCCTCGCAATGACGATAATATGGAGATAACTAAACACAGACAGAAGAAAAGATATGGATGGTTGTTGTTTTTTGCCGGGCTGAACTGGCTGGCGATTGGATTGGTCATTTGGAAAGTTGATCCGGAGACAATTAAAGACTTTATTCTTCCCGGGAGTTATCTCCCGATGACGATCTTGGTGATGGGCGGAATTTTTTGGCTGCTGTCGATCTTACTTTTATCAGCTGGGAGAGCTTTGAGATGGACTCTGGGAATTACGGCATTCTTAGAAATGCGAGTACTGGGACTGGGGTCGGTGTTAAATGGAGTACTAATACTAGGGTTGTTGATTTCTTTGGAAATATATT
>CAZUFH010000120.1:0-3233 GCA_964618885.1 uncultured Pseudomonadales bacterium | reverse complement strand
TTACCCGTTGACCATTCGGGTATTTTTTGGTTTAATAAAAGTATTCGGTCTTTCTTCGCATCTTTCCAAACACACCCGTCATTCCTGCGTAGGTCGGAGATGTCGAGTACTCACGACCAGGAATCCATCCAATAAATACCGAATTAGGAATTAATCTAATGGATTCCTGGTCAAGCCAGGAATGACAACAGGCAAGGTTTCTCATCAATAACAAAACAACATGATCCAAAAAATATCTGCTCCTGTCTCAGTTGACTTACTTTTCGATCACCGCAAAAGGACTGTTACTCCACGTCAAATATTTTGGGATGGCCAAGTCTTTCGCATCGCTCAAGTCGGTCTGCATCATACCTTTCGCGAGGGTCGCACTCTCTTCCATATTTTTTCCGTAGTTTCTCAGGGTCTCTCTTTCCGCCTTAAGCTCGACACCGATTCATTATTCTGGACCTTAGAAGAAATCTCCGATGGGCTTACCAATTGATCTGAGCTTCAATGCTTCTCCCTCTACGGTTATGCATATAGACCTCAATTCCTGCTTTGCCACTATCGAGCAGCAAGCCAATCCACTTCTGCGGGACATGCCCATCGCCGTCGCCGCTTACGACACGCCAAATGGCTGTATCGTCGCTCCCTCGGTCCAAGCCAAAAAGCTCGGTATCAAAGTCGGTATGCGAGTGAAAGATGGCCGCCTTCTTTGCCCGGGTCTTATCGTCCTTTCTCCGGATCCGGATAAATATCGGGCCGTGCACCAGTCTCTCAAAAGAATTCTTTCAGACTACACTCCGGAAGTGGTTCCCCGGTCCATTGACGAGTTTGTCCTCGACTTTGCCGGCACTCCTGCTCTCCGCCGGGGTCTTTTCTTGGTTGGTCAAGAAATCAAAGACCGTATCCGTCTGGAAGTAGGGGACTATCTCACCGTTTCTATCGGTCTTGGCCCCAATCGGTTTCTGGCGAAGACCGCCAGCAATCTTCACAAGCCGGACGGCCTCGACGAGATTAACAAAAATAATTTTTTAAAAATCTACGAAAGCTTGACTCTCACCGATCTCACCGGCATTGCTCGCCAAAACGCCATTCGTCTAAACTCCGCCGGTATCTATACTGTTTTAGATTTTTTTCAGGCCGATCTCAGGATCCTACACTCAGCTTTTAAGTCCATCTCGGCTTACTACTGGCTAGTGCGTCTACGGGGCTGGGAAGTGGACGACGTGGACTGGGGTGTCAAAAGCTTTGGCCACTCCTACTCTCTACCCAAGTTCCTCACCAAGCCGGAGGACCTTGCTCCTACCCTTTCCAAGCTAGTCGAGAAAGTCGGCTTTCGCATGCGTGGGTCAAGCTTTCAGGCCAGAGGGATCCATCTGGGTTTACTTTTCGCCGGCCACGAATATTGGCACCGGGGGATTCTCCTGGATCAGCCCATTTTTTTGAGCCAAGATATTTATCGCGTGGCCTACCGGATTCTCTCTCACTCTCCTTACCGTCTGCCGGTCAGAAATTTAGCGGTTTCTTGTTACGATCTCTCACCGAGGGACTCCCTTCAGCTGGGTCTTTTTGAAGACCGGCTCAAAAAAGAAAACTTGGTCCGGGCGCTGGACGATATCAACGACCGCTGGGGAAACTTTGTCATTACTCCGGCTATTATGGCCCATACTCAAGATATGGTCCACGACAGGATAAGTTTTGGAAAATGATGTAAAGTAAATTACATGTCTAATACCCTTGAGATAAAAGCCGTCACCAAAAAATTTGGAGACATAATTGCCGTCAACGATGTCTCACTAAATGTAAAGGCGGGCACTGTCATGGCTCTAATCGGTCCAAATGGTTCCGGAAAAACCACCCTATTAAACTGTGTCGTCGGGCTTCTCCGTCCGGAAACTGGCCGAGTCCTAATTAAAGGTCTTGATATCCAAGAAAAGCCGGTTGTCGCCAAGCGCCTCTTCTCCTACATTTCGGATAATCCGGCCATTTACCCTTATCTCTCCGGGCTGGAATTTATGAGACTCACGGCCAAGCTTCACGGTCTCACCGAAGACCAAACCGAAAAGAAAATAACTGAGTTAAAGTCTCTCTTTCCCATCGAAGAAGTGCTGGCTGCCCGCACCGAAAGTTACTCCAGGGGGAATCTCGAAAAAACCGCTTTTCTCTCCGCCCTGATCTCCGACCCCACCTTGTTAATCATAGACGAACCCATCGTCGGTCTCGATCCGGCCAGTATCCGCCTTTTCGGGAATACCCTGAGACGTTTTGTCAAAGCCGGTGGCGCCGTCCTTCTCTCTACTCACACGCTTGAATTTGCTCGTGAGTACGCCGACACTATCGGTATTATTCACGGAGGCAAGATTCTAAAAGAATTATCCGTCACTGCCAAAATCAATATTGAGTATATTTATCAAAGATTCACTACCTAACATGAGTATCCTTTGGGAGCTCCTAAGGCTCGACTTTCTCGCCACCAAAGCCTGGTTTGGCCAGCAAACCGTCAGCAAGATCATCGTGGCTTGTCTTTACCTTCTGGTTCTAGTTGGCGTTGGTTTCGGAATCTATTTTTGGTCCGGATCTTTTTTTAGATATCTATTGGTCTATGAATCTTTTGGCCAGCAAACTGCCACGTATATACTCCGCTCTGCGACGGTTGTTTTTACTTGGATAGGGCTTCTCAGCACCCTTATCTCTACTCTCACCTTTCTCCTTACTGCCGATAAAAACACCGATCTCTTAGTCACATTGCCTATCCCCGGTTACTTGATCTCTCTTCGGTCTACCCTCAGGTCTCTTTTTATTAACTTTGTTTTGTTTTCCGTCTCCATTTTCCCACTTATTTTGTCCTTTTATCTTACTCAGTCCGGTTTTGGATTTTGGAAGGCTCTTGGCAGTTCTCTTTCTTTATTGATTCTAATTCTCCTCATTAGTCAGTTTGTCGGATCTGCGCTTGGCTACGTCCTTGCCTTTTCTCTAAGGAAAAAATACGGCCGTTTCATTGCCCTACTTTCCGGGCTCACCTTGGTTCTCGCTACCTGGCTCCTTTTAAGGCAAGTATTTCCTCCGGAACTGAGACAGCTTTCCGATGTCCCCGCGGAAGAATACCCGGCTATTTTCAATAGACTCCCTCTTATGAAAAGCTTCTGGCCCGCTGGCTGGAGCCTCCCACTCGCTGCTCTTTTTATATTTCTTCTTTCTTCTGTGTCTTTCCTGATCCAAAAGAATCTTTTTATTTCTTGTTGGCAGGCTGC
>CAZUFH010000119.1:0-3242 GCA_964618885.1 uncultured Pseudomonadales bacterium | reverse complement strand
CGAACAAGGTATCCGTACTGGAAGGTGCGGATGGATCACCTCCTTTCTAGGAGTAAAGGACTACACGAGTCCGATGATAAATCGCCACACTATTGGTAAATGAGTGTCTAAATAACATTTACCTGACTCTCATCACTTTTGAGACGATAAGACGCTTGCTGCCCCGCCGTTTGCGGGGTAAATTTCACTTGTAATGAATTAATTCAAAAAAGCCCCTTTAGAAAGGGCTTTTTTGGTATCTGTCGGGGCAGACGATGCGGACTTCCGGATCCCAGGTTTCTCCAGCGTAAAACACGGCTGTGTTGTAGACATGGACGTCAGAGATGGTGATTTTGGAAGTTTCAGCGCAGTGTTTGCAGTGAAAGTCTTTGGACCACCGCTGATGGACAGGAGTACTTTTCTTCCACAGCTCGTAAGAAGCGATCAAGGCAGATGTTTTTGCTGTCGGAGGGAAGGCGTAATCACCACAAACCGAACAAACAATGACAATTGCATCGTGAGATTCTGCTTCCATGCCGGAGTAGAGGGTCTTGTGCTGAAAATCAGCAAACTCAGAAACCTCGAAACGGGCTTTGCATGACTGGCAAACACAAACAACGGGCAGTAAGGACTTGTCTGGCTCTGACAGTAGTTTGATGGACATGACAACCTCCTGAAGGGAAAAATGGGATGGGAACTAGAATGGGAATGTACGTCTCATTATAATAGGAATAGGAGAAAGTGTCAAGTGGACATTAAGTCTTGTTCGAGGTAGTTTTTGTAGTATAGTGGTAGAATATAAGACAAGATCTTTGAAAAGAGGAGTAATAAATGGACATTGATAAATTGTTGGTTTTGCTTATCGCAATATTGATTTTTGCGGTTTACCTTTGGGGGCTGTACAAGACTTACTATTACAGGAAACCCACCACTTTGGGGGTTGAACAAATACCCCCTAAGGTGGACATCGGTGATGATATATTGTTCCTGGCAGAATATGGGTTTGATCTACCAGGAGGGAAAGACCTTTTGAGGCGAATAAAAAAGGGTATGAACCCTGACGTTGCCGCTGTTGAGATATATACACAGAAAAAGTTTTTTGGTCAGTATTTGTCTCTCACTGAGCGCGACCGTGGGGATTATTTTTGGAAGAATAAGGACGCCTTCCTTCCAAAAGTCATTAGAAATGAGCCTGGATTTATCCAGGAATATCCAAAAATCATGCTTTTCATCAAGATGGTTCGTAAATAAGACTGTTTAGCCGGGAGGAATCTCGGCTATTTTTTGTGCTCGTTTGGGGCAGGCTGTGCTAAAATGTAGCAGTGTTTTGGGCGCTTACCCCGCCATGGCGGGGGCGGTTCTGAAATCTAAATTTGTTCGGGCGCTTAGCTCATATGGTTAGAGCGCGGTCCTGATAAGACCGAGGTGCTTGGTTCGATTCCAAGAGCGCCCACAAAATATCCCGCCCTAGTGGCGGGATTTTTGGTTTGCTGAGGCCGGTTTCGAGAAAGTGCTTGGTTCGATTCTCCAGTGGCATACACTGGATTTCGCGAGGTATGGAGCTCAACAAAAGCGCCCACAAAATACCCCGGAGGCTAAATTGGCGGTTGTAAAAGATTGGAGCCAGACCTACAATTGGGGGCGTGGCTATCAAGAAAGATAAAATACTACTCGTGCCTGTGAAACCGGTGATCCAGATGAATGGGTATGAGTGTGGCGTGGCCTGTGTACAGACGATTCTAGGCACAAGAGGCCTAAAATCGAACAGATTGAGCTTGAAGAAGAAGCTAGGAACCAATAGAAGCTATGGAACGCTTTCTGGTAACATAAAGAGCTTGCTCAAAGATCATGGCTTGAAAACCAAAGAGAGATTTGAGGCTAAGATTGAAGATATTGAGGCTGAACTAGGAAAGGGAAAGCTTTGCCTGGTGGCTTATCAGGCTTGGGGAGAGAAAAAATACTACGCTAAGCTACAAAGCGGGCACTACTCGGTGGTTTTTGGGATTGAAGAAGACTTTCTGTGGCTGGCTGACCCCTTTGTCAAAGGAGATAGAGTCCGATACCGGGTGGGAGTAAGAAAGATACGAAGATCGACCTTTGAGACGAGATGGGTGGATGCTGATGGCCTAGACCACTGGATGCTGGCGGTATAAGAATTTTTACATTTAACATTTTACGTTTTACATTTAGATTGAGTAATGAAGATAATTTTTGATCCAAAATTGAAGAAGTTGGCAGAGAGGTTGGGGGTGGGTCTGGGAATATCCAGACTGGATTCCGGATCGGGGTCCGGAATGACAGATGAGGAGAGTGTTTTGTTTGTGGGGAGGGGACAAGCCAATAAAGCTTTGAAGAGAAAGAAGAAATACCCAAAATGTTGGGAAGTTGGAAAAGTAACTGATAATATTGACTATTTGTGCAAAATAATATTAAATGAGAAGACTTTGGAAAAAACTGCGTCCAAATGTGGTCATCGGAATAGTCCGGAGCATATAGTTGCTATGCGGTTTGATTATGATTGTGGAGGCGCCTCATTTTGTACCTGGATGCTCATGATAAATCGAGAGGATGTCTTGAAAACCGATGTTTACCGTAGATTGGATGTGAACCCGATAGATGGCACTAAGTCGGAAAAGATTAAAGAATTGCTGGAGGAGGAGAAAATTCCGTATCTGGAAATTTGGGAAGCAAATCTCACAGATGTCGAAAAGGTCTTAAATAATGATGGTGTAGTCCTAATAAGCTATCAGTCCGAAGGGACGAAAGAAGAAATAGAAAAATTGGAATGCGGACACTACTCAATAATTTTTGATATCGATGAGAAATATGTTTGGCTGATAGATCCTTCTTGGAACGAAGAATATACACCCGGGGCTGGTATTGGAGTTGTAAGGGTGGAGCGAGTGGAGTTTGAAAAACGTTGGATTGATAAAGGAATCGACGGAACGATTTATGGACACTGGATGCTGGCTGTGAGAAAGCTGGGATAATCTGCTAAGATAATTTGGTGGCTAGAAATAGAATGTTAAGTCAAAAATGGTGGTATTGGTTGGGAGGATTGTTTTCTTTGGTTTTGTTGGTGGGTATCGGTCTAAATTTGAGTGGTAAAAAAACAATGGTAACTAGAGTAGAAGCGAGTGGGCGACTAGAGCTAAGCGATGGGAGGGTAGTAACTTTGGCAGGACTAAGGATGAGAACTCCGGGGGAAGAAAAGTACGAAGCGGCCATGTTCTTACTTTCTCAGATGGTAGAAGGTAGAGAGG
>CAZUFH010000118.1:2300-3261 GCA_964618885.1 uncultured Pseudomonadales bacterium | reverse complement strand
GAAACCTGGCTCGATAAGCAACCGGAGGAAAAGAGAAAGTCTGGACAGCCGGGAGTATTGCTGGAGGAAATAATAAACACCGTCAACTATCTGGAAAAATTTGATGAAAGAGATGAAGAAGATGTCGCCAGAATTGAAAACGTTAATGAATTACTCGCCGTAGCCGGAGAGTATGAAAACATCTCGTTGTTCTTGGAAAGCGCGGCGCTGGCTGAGTCGGAAATAAAACAACACCGGTCAAATGCAAATATTACCCTGATGACCATCCATGCGGCTAAGGGGTTGGAATTTCCGGAAGTTTTTGTCGTTGGGCTGGAAGAAGGACTATTCCCCCACTCCCGATCGATGTTTGAGGGCGGAAAGGAAGAAATTGAGGAAGAACGGAGACTCATGTATGTGGCCATGACACGGGCGGAGGAAAACCTGACTATTTCCTGGGCTAGATCGAGATTGATTTTTGGAGGAAGGCATCAATCAATTCCCTCAAGGTTTTTGGCGGAAGTTCCGGAAGGTTGTGTAATTAAAATTCAAAATCGGGGATGGTCCCGCCGAGAGGCCGGAGACAAGGGGAGTGGGATTGCCACTCCCGCCGCGCGGCGGGATCGCAATGACGAGGTGGACGAGTTTGGGGATAAGAAGAGGATCATTGTCCAAGATTGGGAAGTGGCGGAGGCGACCAAAGAAGACTTTGACGATATTGATAACTGGTAAACGACTTGAGTTTAACATATCGTCATTGCGAGCGTACTCGCGCGGCAATCCAGAGGATGGATCGCCACAGCTTGAGTACAAGATTCGCGATGACAACACTTTTAATATTAACTCCTGAACAGTTACCGAGATTCGCGAGGATGACAGTGGAGTGATAGAGGCAGAGAGGATACAATAGACCTGTGATTAGAGAAGCAGTAGAAAAAGATAAGAAAAATTTTGATGAGGTGGCGAAACACCCGCTGCAGTC
>CAZUFH010000118.1:450-2290 GCA_964618885.1 uncultured Pseudomonadales bacterium | reverse complement strand
CTGGTAACGGACGGAGGAATTCGTACCTGCAGGGCCAGGCCTTGCAGATTGGGGACCCTCTAAGGCCTGGCCCTCTGGACAAACCTCACCGACTCGCACTACTCTTCACCCTCTCCTTATTAAGGAGAGGGTTGGGGTGAGGTAAAGAGATAGGTATAATGTAAGGGTGATTAGAGAAGCAGTAGAAAAAGATAAGAAAAATTTTGATGAGGTAGCGAGGCACCCGCTACAGTCTTGGCAGTGGGGAGAGTTCCGGAAACAAACCGGAGTGGGGGTCTCCCGACTAATCCAAACTGCGGATGGCAAGACCAAAGCAGTCTTCCAAATTACTTGGCACAACATTCCCAAGATAAATCGATATATTGGTTACTGTCCAAAGTCTGCCGTTCCCGACGAAGAAGCCCTCGCAGCCATCAAGAAAGTGGCGGAAAAGAAAAGAGCCTTTATGGTCAAGTTTGAGCCTAACGAAAGAAATGGGGAGGCAGAAAAACGAAAACTAGAAAGTTTGAACCAGAACTTTGACTTGGTGAATGGCAAGCCACTCTTCACGAAGTATTCATTCCAGCTGGATATTGCCAAAAGTGAGGAGGAGCTACTCAAAGAGATGCACCAAAAGACCAGATACAACTTGAGGCTGGCCGAGAAGAAAGGGGTAAAAATTGTGGAGGATAATTCTGAGCAAGGCTTTGAAGAGTACTGGAAACTGACGGAGGAAACGACAAAGAGACAAGGATTTTTTGCTCACACCAAAGACTATCATCGGAAGATGTGGCAAATGATGATTGTGGCTGGGACAGGACACCTTTTTAAGGCAGTTTATCAAGATGAGACTCTGACTACTTGGGTAGTGTTCGAACTCAACGGTGTCCTGTATTACCCCTATGGCGCTTCGAGCAATAAATTTAGAGATGTCATGTCCAACAATCTGATGATGTGGGAAGTAATCAAATTTGGAAAAAAACAAGGATGTAAATTATTCGACTTGTGGGGAAGCCTAGGGCAAGAGCCGGACCAGAGAGATCCGTGGTATGGATTTCACCGATTTAAACAAGGTTATGGGGCCGAGCTGGTAGAGTTTGTAGGAAGCTATGACCTAGTCATAAACAATACGGAGTACCGGCTTTATAGACTGGCAGACGTACTTAGGACGAGCTTATTAAAGGTTGTGGCTAGATTTAGAAAATAAATGGAGGACATTAGACAGACTGTCGGCTGGAAGGGATACTTGGTGGACAAGGGATGGCGGGTAGTTTCGGTCCCGGCCGAAGATGGGATTCATAAAATGAACGCGTTTATTATTCCCCTGGGTATCTTGGGACTCCAAATGATGAAAGTTCAGCGGTCGGCATATGACCCAAAATGGAAAGAGCTAAAGGCGATAAAAAGAAAGTACAAGGTAGTAAGCTCAGTAATAGAACCATTGAGAGTACAAGACAGCCTAGGATACAAGATGGCCGGCTACAGACTCTCCAGGATGCCCTACCTGGCGACCAAAACTTACATCACAGACTTGACCAAAACCGAAAAACAGCTATGGAAAAACTTATCGGAAAACGCGAGAAGACAAATTGTAAAAAACAAAGAAGTGACGGTAGAGGAGCTGGGGGTGAATGAGTTTTTCCGACTCTGGAAAAAAAACAGCAAGATTTGGACTATGAAGACCAAGGAACTGGAAAGTATCCTAAAAAGATTTAAGGGGAAAGCAAAACTGATAGTGAGTAGAACAGAAGAGACGTACCACTCTGGGCTACTTATTTTGCACACGGCGGATATGGCCAATTATTATCAAACTTGGACGAGTAGTGAGGGCCGAGTCTCCGGGGCGCATTACAAATTGGTC
>CAZUFH010000118.1:0-440 GCA_964618885.1 uncultured Pseudomonadales bacterium | reverse complement strand
TTTGAGGGCAAAAAAAGAGGGATTCAAGTTTTTTGATCTGGAGGGGATTTATGACGAGCGCTGGCCCCAAAAAAGGTGGATCGGCTTTACTGAATTTAAGCGTCGCTTCGGGGGAGAGCAGGTGTCTTTCCCGGGGAGCTACTTCCGGTGGTATTAATGTTCGACTTTGCACCAGGCCGGAGAGTTCTGAGGACGCTCTTCACAAAGACCATCTTGGGTAAGACGAGAACACTTAATGACACAGAAACTTCGTTTGATCTTGCCGACGGTAGCATTACTAAATTTGATGACTTTATAAAAAGGAAATTTTTCGACCAGTTTGGTGACCTCCTCTTGGCTGTTAAAAAGAGTAAAGCCCTCCGAACAATTGTTTTTACATTGACCACAAACGGTTTTTATTTTTGCCATATTGAAGTTGATATTACCACCGAATAGCACCA
>CAZUFH010000117.1:0-3265 GCA_964618885.1 uncultured Pseudomonadales bacterium | reverse complement strand
CCGTACTCGGATCTCCCTGGAGTACCGGGTTCCCGCCTGCGTGCGGTTGTTGGCTAGTCTTCTGCACCCTTCACGATTTGAATTTTTATTAATATATAAAGTGAATGTCGAAAAAATTGGACGAGAAATATTCTAAATTGGATGAGAAGAAGCAGAAAATGCTGAAGCTCAGACATACCGCAGAGCATGTGTTGCACACTGCGATGCAAAAGCTGTACCCAAATCTTAAGAAGGCGATGGGTCCCGCAACTGATGATGGGTTTTATTTTGACTTTGATTTGGAGGGTAAGGTAACCGAGGCTGATTTCCCGGTCATAGAGAAAGAAATGGCTAGGATCATTAAGTCCGAGTCAAAAATGGTAAGGCGAGAGATAGAAACACCTGAAGCCAAGGAAATCTTTGCAGGCAACCCTTACAAGATGGAGTGGATTGAGGAAATCTCCGGTAGAGGAGAAAAATTCTCGACTTACCAAATGACTTTGCCAAACGGAAAGGTGATAGACGAAGACCTTTGTTCCGGGCCACACCTTGACTCTGTATCCGAAATTGGGGCGTTTAAACTACTGTCGATTGCCGGAGCTTACTGGCATGGGGATGAGAAGAATAAGATGCTGACGCGCATTTATGGCACAGCCTTTGAGACACAGGAAGAACTGGATAAATACATGTGGCAATTGGAGGAAGCAAAAAAGAGGGACCATCGAAAACTCGGCAAAGAAATGGACCTTTTTTCTTTCTCAGACCTCGTAGGGAGTGGACTACCACTTTACTCTCCCAAAGGTGCCTTTATTCGTCGTAAGCTGACCGAGTTTGTCGAAGAAGTACAGTCGTCTCAGGGATATTTTCAAGTTTGGACACCACAAATTGCCAAGGCTGACCTGTTCAAAACCTCAGGTCACTATGACAAATATAAAGGGGACATGTTCCGGGTAGTATCTAACTATTCTGATGAAGAAATGTTCCTGAAACCCATGAACTGCCCACAACACACTCAGATATTTTCTGCACAACCAAGAAGTTATCGTGATCTTCCCCTCAGAATCACGGACTTTGCGATGCTTTATCGTGATGAGAAACCAGGAGAACTATCTGGACTAGCTAGGGTGAGATCTTTTTCTCAAGATGACTGTCATATCTTTTGCCGAGAAGACCAAGTAGACAAAGAAATTGATGAAGTGTTACAGATGACCAAAAAGATTATGGAAACATTTGGCTTTAAGTATAAATACCGATTGTCTACGAGAGACGTGGAGCATCCTGAAAAATATTTGGGGGACCCTGCTGTTTGGGACAAGGTAGAAAAGTGGGCAGAGGAAATAATGAAGAGAAATAAGATCGATTTCTACCAAGGACCAGGAGAAGCGGCTTTTTATGCCCCTAAAATGGATTTGGTAGCAACGGATGCCTTAGGAAGAGAGTGGCAGCTATCGACTTTACAAATTGACTATGTGATGCCGGAACGGTTTGACTTGACCTATACCGGGCAAGATGGAGAGGCGAAGAGACCAATTATGCTTCACCGAGCTATTCTGGGCTCTGCCGAAAGAGCGATGATGATCTTGATAGAGCATTACGCCGGAGCGTTCCCTGTCTGGCTTTCGCCTATTCAAGTGGCAATCCTTCCGGTATCCGAAAAGGTAAAAGAGTATTCCGAAAAAATTGCTAAGGAGCTAAGGGATAAGGGGGTAAGAATTGAACTGGTAGAAGAAGCAGACTCACTTGGTAAGAAAATTAGAAATGCAGAGGCCTCTAAAGTCCCATACATGCTGATTGTGGGTGAAAAAGAGGCTGAGAGTGGACAAGTTTCTGTAAGGCAAAGAGGGCAGAAAGATCTGGGGTCCATGACTTTGTCTGATTTTGCAGAAATGGTGATTAAAGAAGAAAAGGGAAAAACTATATAGATCCGCCAAGGTGGATGACAGTGTAAAATATTGATATGGACGAAGCAAAAAAGAAAGAATTGATTGAGAGTTTTTTGACCCGAGGGGTCGAAAATATTATTCCAAATCGGGAAGAATTGGAGAAGGTGTTGTATTCTGATAAGAAGCTGAATGTCTATTTTGGAATAGATCCGACAGCGACTAGAATTCACTTGGGACACGCTTTTCCTCTCAGAAAATTGCAAATCTTGGCTGACTTAGGGCACAATGTGACTTTTTTGATTGGAGACTTTACGGCCAAAGTGGGAGATACTTCTGACAAAGAGGCCGAAAGGCCAATACTGACGGATGAGCAAATTGAAGATAACTTTCAGACTTACAAAAGGCAGGCAGCGAAGTTTCTAGATTTTGCCAAAATAAAAGTGGTTCATAACAGTGAATGGCTATCAAAGCTAAATTTTGGTGATGTTTTGAAATTGGCCCAGAACTTTTCCTTGAATGACTTTATTAGCCGTGAGCTGATTAAAAAAAGATGGAGTGAGGGTAAAAGAATAGCTTTGCCGGAAGTGTTTTACCCGATGATGCAAGGCTATGACAGCTATATTATGGATACCGACCTTCAGCTTGGTGGAACCGACCAAACTTTTAATATGCAAGCCGGGAGAACTTTACAGAAAAATTTAAGAAACAAAGAGTCGTTTATCATGGCCAATGGTTTCTTGCCGGGGACTGACGGCAGGAAAATGAGTAAGAGTTGGGGGAACGCGATCTGGATTGAAGACACACCGGAAGAGATATACGGGAAGATTATGTCGACCAGTGATGATGTTCTGGGAATTTACTTTGAAATGGGAACCAATGCTTTTGTCCAGGTGATTGACGAGGCTAAGATGAGACTTTCTGGAGGAGAGAACCCCATGAATCTGAAGAAGGAACTGGCAAAAATAATTGTTCGAGAACTTTATGGTGAGGATGCTGTAATTCTCGCGGAAGAGCACTTCAGAAAAACGGTGGTGGAGAAAGTAGCCGGAGAGGATGCACCAAGCCTAGTTCTCAGTTCTCAGATTTCAGTTCTCAGCGGAGAACCAAGCCTCATGAAAATGGTGGTTGAGAGTGGTTTGTTGGAAAGTGCTTCGGAGTTTAAAAGGCTGTTGGATGAAGGTGCAATATATAAAGATGAAGTGAGGCTGACTCGGGAGAGTGTAATAGACACGCCTGGTGTGGTGAGGATTGGGAAGAGGAAGTATTTGAAGCTGGTCAAGTAGCAATAAAATCAGTGAACGGAACGATATATTTCCGTATGGCAACTAATGGAAGAAGCAGTGGCTGCTAAAAAATTTGACTATTCTATAGACTCTCTGTTATATTAATGAAAATTAACAATA
>CAZUFH010000116.1:0-3293 GCA_964618885.1 uncultured Pseudomonadales bacterium | reverse complement strand
CCACAATAAGTCGGTGTCGCTGGCCAACCGCTCCAGGTAGAGACAGTCGGCGCCATAGCCTCTACACAGACGTCCGTCGTCCTATTTGACCATGTTGTCAAGGCTCCATTGTTGGCCGCCGCAAACATATACACCGTCGGGTCCGCCTTCTTCGGCGTCCATGTATATTGCGAAGTTAGTCCCAAGTCCCAGTTCCCCACCAAATCACAATTTACATCGTCACTACTGATACACGCCATATAGCGGTTATAAGGATTGGTACAAGCAGTCCCCCAGCTCGCAATATCCGGCCAGTTCACCGTTACCGGCACCCCCACTGTCAGCTCTGCCCCATTCGCCGGCGTCGCTATTACCGGTTGACTCGGCGCCACATTCGAACACACCGGCACACACCCACAGGTCCTACAAGTATTTACTCTCGTACAAGTTCTAAAGCAGTCTGCTCCCGGCCCAGGGTCGCAATTATCAACACAGGGAAGCTGATCAGCCCCACTTATATACGCATCTTCTGTCGTATTGCACTGAGATATCTGCGCTGGAGTTCTACCCTCAGCTCCATTATTGGTGCCAAAAGTATAGTTATATGTCTTCGTATACGTCCCCGCGGCACAACTATTTTCATATCCCGCGGCACAACAATTACAATTTGTCTGGCACGCCACTCCAGGCACTTGTGCACCCGTTTCTGAGTCTGTAGCATAGCATGCCATGGTGCCAAATCGTTTCGATGGGAAGGCTGCCGCGCAGCTAGAATTCCCTCCGCAGAAAAAATCCATTGGTGAAACGCATGACAAACTAGTTCCGGCTCCACATGTCGGAAATTCAAAACCACCCCCACCTGCCGCGCAATCATATCCAGGTGCAGGAGTACATACTCCGTTGACACATACTTCGCTACAGGCATCACAAGGTGTGCATACTGTCTGTCCTTCTCCACCACCCAGATCACAAACAATACTTCCGTCAGGCTGCGTATCACAAAAGTAGCCCATCGCGGAACCTTTTATTCCAAAGAAAAAAATACTTCCCAAAAATATCGTCGCCAAAATCCCACCCCAGATCTTTATTCGTCTAATATTCATAACAATAACTTCAGTATATCTCAAAAACATTTTTACATTTCTCATTTGCCAAACAACATGACAAAGAATAAAATGATCTTAGTATGTCCAAATATAGCCTCACAATATTCTTTATCGGAGTTATTTTATTAGGATCCTTTTACTACTATGCCAATTACATACGTAAAAATTTATCATGGAAAGACGCTCATTCTTTCATTTTAAAAAACTGCTCTATAATTTCTATTGATACCGCAATTGGTCCCTATCTCGGAAAAACAATTCCCGTTAGCTACAACCTTAAACTTACTTCCAAATATCCCTTTATTTCAAAAGTGGGCAAGTCCTTACTTTCTGTTGATCCCATCGACCAAAACGGCATTTTCACACCAGAAGGAGGACATCAAATACCAGACATGTGTTGGGTAGTCTGGTCTGGTAATAAATATGGCGGGCTATCTAGACAAACAAATGAACAGAAGTTCAGTCAAAGTTCGTAGCTATCCAGTCATTCCGCACAGCTCAACAAATAATTAACTATCAAAAGCCAGAATATCACTTTTGAAAATCTTCTCTAAATATATTTTTAAATTTACGTCCAATATAAAATCTCGGCTCTCTTTCTTATCTAGTAGTACTTCCCCTACGGGTATCACCATGGTGGTACAAAGAGCGTCTACCCCTCCATTTTGTTCTACCATGGACCACAATACTCCTTCGTTAAAATGCGCCAATCTTGCCAAGGTGTTTTCACTACCGCTTTTCAGCAGACGAACAAGTCCTTTATGATGCATATACCCAGCCCCCAAAGAAATGACTGGTTTTCTTTGAAACTCTTTTTTAGTGTTTTGCTAGAGTCTGCAGTTTTCTGGCCAGAATTACATTTCGTAGAGACACCAAAATGTCTTCTGAATTACTTTCCGAAATCATATCTTGAACCTCCCAAAGCTTCTCTTCAACAAAACCATGGCTTTCACCCCTAGACAATGCTTCAATTCCACTTGCCAGACCGCCAGACATGTCCTGAGCAAACGACTTTACTGCGCCAACGGGTGATTTTTCAAAGTCATCTGGCACCCCGATCCCCTCATAGGCAACATTTATCGAGTTGTTCGCAAAGAAAACTAAGGAATCTGCATCTAGAAATGGACCATAATCATTCTTTCCTGCGGCACTATTCCAAAAAAGTACTTTCGAAGGAACAGTTTCAGTTTGAAACTCCCTAGCTGAGCCCAGAGTCATTTCCACAAAATGTAAATCAGGACTTACAAACTCTCTCTCCAACACCTCCGCATAGCTTACCTTTTGGTCATGACGTTCAAAAATGAGATAAAAAATACCGTCTTCAGTCTCCAATTTTTCCAGCTCTTTCTCTACCGCTGGTTCGTTTCTGGTCCATGGTTCCAGCAGTGCAACCCCGACAGACAACCCCAGCACCTTCAAAAAATCCCTTCTACCAAATCCATGTGATTCAGCGCTCATCATTGGTATTTTAATCTTATAGGAAGCGGAAGTCAAATTATGGGATAAAATACACATCTGTTACTCATATTACATCTCTTTTATTCATTAGGTGTAAAATATCTACCATCCGTCGATTTCCTAGATAAGGAGCACCTTAAATGAAACTCAGAAACATTATATTCTCGGCAATGCTTGTATTTCTCTTTGTCATCTTAGCTGTTTTAGCTGTCTATTTTATGTCACCAAAAGAAGAAGTCGTGGTCAACCACGCTCCTGTCTTCATCGCCATACCACCTACCTCCGAAGACGCTGTTGTTCAAGAATCTGTTACCCAGATGGCCGAAGCTCAAATCCCCATCCCCACCATGGAAATTGTCTACTTATACGACAGAGACCTCACTGGTTTACAAGCCTATCTAGAAAAAAATGCCACCAACTGGCTTAGCCTTTCACTCAACGTTCATACCCTAGAAATCTTTGGCGTTGGATCCGACTCCCAAAAAGTAGAAAATTCGTTCTGTGGTGGTTCTACCTACGACGACCTTTTATGTCGTTATGCCATTATCGAATACACTTCAATCTACAAAGGTGTCATTACCGGCGGGGTAAACTCCGACTTTATTCTCAAACCTCAGCTCGCCCTCAAAGAAGATTGGTCAGAAATCTCCCGCACCACTGTAGATAATAAAACTTCTATTGTCATGGGTTCCACCGCAGTTATCACATATACCGGCTACTCTTGTGTAACCAACGTGGAGGAAACCTCGC
>CAZUFH010000115.1:2902-3313 GCA_964618885.1 uncultured Pseudomonadales bacterium | reverse complement strand
TCATGGGATTAAAGATTGGCATTGTGGGATTACCAAACGTCGGGAAGTCGACGCTTTTTAACGCGCTTTTGAAGCGGCAGCAGGCTTTGGTGGCGAACTACCCCTTTGCCACCATAGAGCCAAATGTGGGGATTGTAGAAGTGCCGGATGAAAGACTACAAGTTCTGGCTAAGATTTCAAATAGTGTAAAAATTGTGCCGGCGACGGTAGAGTTTGTCGATATCGCCGGTCTGGTAGCGGGGGCGGCCACGGGGGCGGGCCTCGGTAACAAATTCTTGACACATATCCGGGACGTGGATGTGATCCTTCAGGTTCTTCGTGACTTTAAAGATACCGAAATTGTCAAAGAGGGGAGTGTGGATCCAAAAACGGACTATGAGGTAATCGAGACAGAGCTAATATTGAAAGATC
>CAZUFH010000115.1:1410-2892 GCA_964618885.1 uncultured Pseudomonadales bacterium | reverse complement strand
ATTCAAAAACTCAAAGATTCAAAAACTCTAAAACTCAAAGGGGAAGAGAAAAAAATAGCGGTGGTGGAGAAGCTTTTTGAAGGACTAAATGCGGGACGACCTGCAAGGAGTATCCTTGCAGGTGAGGAGGTTGAGCTGGCGAGAGATCTGTTTCTTTTGACGATGAAGAAAGAAATACAGGTATTTAATGTAGGGGAGAATGATGAAAGACTCCGGATGGATTCCGGGTCGGAGCCCGGAATGACAGATGTTTTAGTAATTTCTGCCAAGATTGAGTCCGAGCTTTCTAGCCTCTCTGAGGAAGATGCCAAAATGTTCATGGATGACCTCGGAATTAAAGAGTCCGGCCTCGACAAGCTTATAAAGAAGGCTTATGCTACGCTAGGGCTAATTAGCTTCTTGACCACCGGGATTACGGAGAGCAGGGCATGGACTATTCCTGTAGGTACCAAGGCGCCTCAGGCTGCCGCAGTGATCCATACCGACTTTGAAAAGAAGTTTATCAAGGCTAAGGTCTGTGCTTATGGTGAATTTGTGGTTAATGGCGGGTGGAAGGAAGCAGCGGAGAAGGGGAAGGTGCGGTTTGAGGGTAAAGACTACGAGATGAGAGATGGAGACGTGGTGGAGTTCATGATAGGGCATAGTGCCCTATAGCTTGAATGTTTGGAAGAGAAATGATATATTTGCAGAGATCGAAATACGTTAAAATCTGTTTTTTCGGAGGAATGATGGCCGTAAATTCTCTGAGTGGTGTTAACAATAAAGTTTTCGCATCGTTTTTGGTCCAGTTTGTGTTTGTTGCAGTCGTTATTTTTTTGGTGGTTCCGGCCATTTGGGTGCCTCAATCGGTACTGACTGTGATACTGGTCCTTATTTGGTCCCTATCTATCATGGCGGTGATGGCTTGGTTTCAGCTTGATTGGCTGAAAGGAGATATAACCGCTTGGAACCTGGCGATGGCTATCATGTTGAATTGGATAGGAGATCTGATTGGGATGCTGATAATTTGGGCTTTTCTGGCAATCATCCTTTGATTGCTCTTCCGTAGGCTTCTCTGACCCTTGGTACTTGTGCCTGGGGTCTTTTTTGTGCCTTGGGAGGCACGAGGGGAGGATCTGTAGTAAAATAGGCAAGTTAATTACTAAAAAATATGGCCAAAAAGACAACCGCAGAAACCAAACCCTCCAATCCGGCGGGTAAACCGTCCATGGGCGTCGTAAACAAGTACGAGCTCGTTGTCATCTATCCAACCACCGAGAATGAAATCGGGGTAGAGAAGCTAATCTCTGAGAAGTGCAAGAAACGCGCTCTCAAGGTGACTGGTGTGGATAAATGGGGAACGAAGACCATGGCTTACGAAATTAAAAAACAGAGCCGAGGGTACTACCTGAAGCTCAATATAGAAGGCTCATCTGAAGCTGTCCGACTCCTGGAGAAGGATTTGCAGATGGACGACAAGATGCTAAGATTCTTATTGATTAG
>CAZUFH010000115.1:0-1310 GCA_964618885.1 uncultured Pseudomonadales bacterium | reverse complement strand
GAAATTTGTAGCCAGCTACTAGTCAAGGGCCAAAAGGCTTTTGTGGAAGGTAGGCTACAGACTAGGGCCTGGAAGACTCAAGATGGTAACGATCGACAGGTGACCGAGGTAGTAATCGAAGAAATGATTGCTCTAAACACTCCTAAGGGTATCTCAGAAGGTTATGAGACTCCTTCTTACTCAAAAGTAGAGCCTAAAGCAGAACAAACCTCTCAGGCTGAAGAAGTATTTTCGGCTGAAGAAAAAATGTCGGACAACATGGCTACCGACGAAATTCCGTTTTAATCCGCCTGCTGGTCGGATTGAGCACTCAGCCATAGGCTGATTGAATACAAAAAAATAAATAACAAAAATGATCAAAAAAACTAAAAAAATTAGAAAATCGAATAAGCCGTGCCCTTTCTGTGTAAAGAAGGTGGATCCGCTATACTCGGATATTGAATCTCTCTCTGTGGGAGTTTCTCCCAAAAAGAGAATTGTCTCCAGATGGACGACTGGTGTTTGCGAAAAACATCAACTAAGATTGGCCCGTGCTATCAAACGCGCTAGACACCTGGCTTTATTGCCGTTTGTCGATAGGGTATAAATTAGTAAATATTTTTTTCTGCCCATGAAGATCTTACTTGTGAGACGTTTTTTACTTGGCGCTATTCTGCTGGCCAGTGTGGGTTATGGTGGTTTTAGATTGGGAGAATACAATACCAAAAAGCAATACAGTAGTGGTTCGACGGTGGACACTAGAGTGATGAATGATGTCTTGGCCAGGCTAAAGAAAGACTATTTGAAGCCAGAAGACATACAAAGTGACAAACTAATGTATGGCGCGGCGCAAGGAATGACGGCTTCGCTTAAGGATCCCTATACTAACTTTTTTCCACCACTCGAAAACTCCCGATCCAAAGAAGATCTCCAAGGTGAGTTTGGGGGAGTGGGGATTCAGCTCGGGTTTGTGGAGAAAAATCTAGCGGTGATGACCCCTATTAAGGATAGCCCAGCGATGAAAGCGGGCCTACAGGCGGGGGACTTGATCTTAAAAATAGTCGACGAACAGAAAAAAATTTCAAAAGATACGAGCGACATCACTATAGACGAAGCCGTAAATCTAATAAGAGGATTGAAGGGGACTCAAGTAAAGCTCACGATATTTAGAGAATCGGAAAAACAGTCTAGAGAAGTAACTCTGACCCGAGACACTATAAACGTACCCTCAACTGAGATCGAATGGCTGGATGAGGGCAAGATCGTCCATGTGACTATCAACAAATTTGGCGAACAAACCTTGGCGGAGTGGCAAAAGATTGTAGATGAAG
>CAZUFH010000114.1:0-3321 GCA_964618885.1 uncultured Pseudomonadales bacterium | reverse complement strand
GCAGATGAGGATAGAGCCAGTGCTCTGAAAACGTGTTTGGAACTTGAGATTCCCTTTAAGGTTTTGGATTTTTCGGAAGAATATAACTCCAGAGTGATTAAGTATTTTTATGAGGAGTATGAGGCTGGAAGAACGCCAAATCCGGATGTGCTTTGTAATTCGGAGATAAAGTTTGGGCTCTTCTTGGACTGGGCTCTCCAAAATGGTTTTGACTATATCGCGACGGGGCATTACGCGAAGCTAGGAAAAACTCAAAAAAACAAAAACTCTAAAACTCAAAATAATGAGTACCCCTCTGCAGCGGACGAAGTTTCGCTCCATATTCCGAAGGATAAGCATAAGGATCAGACTTATTTTTTGTGGAAATTGACTCAGAAGGAACTTGGTCATGTGCTTTTCCCCCTAGGTGAATTGGTGAAGAGTGAAGTGAGAGAAATTGCCAAGGAAGCTGGGCTGAGTGTGGCTGATAAAAAGGATAGTCAGGGAATTTGCTTTGTGGGAAACGTAGAAGTGAGAGATTTCTTGGCTAGAAGATTGAAAGAAAAACCAGGTGTGGTTCTAGATATTGAGGGGAATAACGTCGGGACGCATGATGGGGTGTGGTTTTATACCGTGGGTCAAAGAGGGGGGTGGACTCTTGACCCAAGAACTCAAGGCCTCAAGAACTCCAGAACTCTAGGCGGGGAGATAATGACTCCGGTGTATTATGTGATTTCGAAGGATGCCAAAAGCAATATTTTGGTGGTTGGCGAGGCCGATCAGGCGGTCAATGACCTATTTGAAGTAGCAGCGGTGAACCTGCTCAATCCTAATAGAGACATTGAGGCCATTAAAGGGCTGTATGTAAGAATTCGACACGGAGGAGAACTGATAGGTGCTAGAGTTGGAAAGAATGCTTCTGGACTTTTGGTGGAAATGGTAAAAGAAGTTCGCGGGGTGGCAGTAGGGCAGAGTGCGGTGTTTTACGATGGTGAGGGTGAATGCTTGGGTGGTGGGGTGATCCAATAAAAAAACCCGATAAACGGGTTTTAGGATCTATCTCCTTTGTTTGGAGGTCGACTGGCAATCATTTCCGGAAGATAATTGTCACAGGCGGCAATAAATTCTTTGCCCCAGGCATTTGCTCTAGCAAAAACATTAACTAGTGAAACCTTTTCTTCGAAATTAGAGTAGGCGGTTCGGATGTCAATATTTGACAGCAAATCACTTTGGACGCTGCAAATATGGCAGGTGATAACGATAATTCCTGCTGGGTTTTTCACAATTTCCAGTCTGTTATCACAATGTGGGCACAGATTCATATCTTTCATGATTCCTCCGTAGTTTAATGTTCTATGGAATTTTAGCGTATGAGGGGTTGAAATTCAAGCTATAGGATGTGTATGAGGTGAAATTGAGTCTGGAAGTTGTATTATGGGGCTTTTTGGTGTAGAATAGCTAAACCTAAAATTCTGCACTTTAAGGAGTTGACTATGGATGAACAAAAGGCACTCACGTTTGTGCCCAAAAGTACTTTTGGAGGCTACCATGTAGCCGTAAAAATTGTTCACTCCGGGGACCAATATCGCGCTTATATGGTTCCGGTGCCGGGAGAGAACTATTATTTGGCCGAGGATCTTCAGTACCTGATGGGACTGGACGAACCGAGAAGATTTCCCTTTGAAGTTAATGGGGTACTGATAAAAGGAAGCCAAGTCCCCGAAAATGAGCTCGAGTTTATAAAGCACAGACAGATACTGTCTTTTAATGAGGCGCTTGAATTTTTGTCCTCAATCTCGGGCTTTAAGAGAGTTTAACTCGGTAACCCAGGTAATCTATCTATCGGTAGACCAACCTGGGTTTTTTGTGCCTAAAATTACTTCTTGATGACCGGTTTGGGGGCAACTTTGGTAGTGGTAGCGGTAGGCTTGGGGGTTTTTATCTCAGTCGTTGGGGTAGCTTTAGGCGACGGGTTAAAAGCGTTTTGAGATTGGCTCTTGATGACATAGAGTAAAAGAACGGAGACAAAAAGGAGAACTAAAAGTAAAGGGAGGTAGTTTGTTTGGGTGGACACTGGGGCGGTTCGAGTGGCGACTTTGCGGGTGCTAACGGTTTTTTTGGTTGTTTTGCGGGCAGCTTTTTTGGCCATATATACCAATATATCGTATTTTTGGGGTAGTAGTCAAACATTATCCGCTAAAGGCGGATTGATGAGTACATCAAAAAAAAGACCACCGATGTTATGGTGGTCTTTTGAGTGGAAATTATTCGGCTGGAGCCCAGGAGTTTGCGAAAATTGAAGCGCCGACAGCCCAGGTGGATTTGCGATCAGGGCTAAAGAGGAGAAAGTCTCCAGCCTCGGCCTCGATGACTGAGCCATCGTAGATTTGAACCTTAAACGACTGATCCATCTTGATTGCAAATGAGAACCCTGTGTTAACGTAGGTTCCCCAACCATCTTTGTCATCGGTCGGATGTTTTGGATCTCGCGACTTGATCTTGTCGAATTCGGCTCGTGCCATGGGCCAGAATTCACCCTCAACCCCACGACACAGGATGTACGGGATACGTTCACCTGTGGCTTCATCGAAGACAATAAAACTTACCTTACCTTCTTTGGTCCACACAAATCCAGCTTCAGGTGTTTCGCCGGCCCGATGTGGGCTGACGAAACACTTGTTGTCGTCTGCGGGGGTAAGATCTTTTGCCCAAGTCGGGGCGAATTTCTTAACCTTTACGGGAATGCTACAGGAAATTACCTGATCTAATCCCATTGAATCGGGTGTAATCGTAATCATTAATACCTCCATAATTGAAATGTGGGACTTTCGCATTTTTAGGGCGATTTGTGGAGGAATATTAGCATGAAATGAGGCTAAAGTCAAGTTATAAGAGCTTGCTCTAGGTCTTTTGGGTGGGTGGTTTTTGAGGCTGGGTGGAGGGAGATTCTTCCACTCGCAGTAGCTCGGTCGGAATGACGGTGGCCTGGATTGCCACGTCGAAATACCTCCTCGCGATGACGGAGGGGGTGCATGTGGACGCAGGAGATTTGTGGTAGAATAACTCTACCGATTTGGGTTTTCGGTCAGTTCTTTTTTTGCTTCTTTTACGGTCATTGAAAGATGACCTTGCGGAGGTGAGTCACGGCTGTTAAAATACCCAAGTCCTTCGGCTTCGGCTCAGGACGAGCTCGTTAACAAGTGAAGCAGCAACGGAATAATTGAGCTGATTTCAATTATTCTATATATTTTTTGTCGTTTGAAGAGTGGTGAGAGTGACGTAATCTATTCAATTTTTTTTGAGAATTTGATCCTGGTTCAGGACGAACGCTGGCAGTGTACC
>CAZUFH010000113.1:0-3442 GCA_964618885.1 uncultured Pseudomonadales bacterium | reverse complement strand
TTGGCATAAATAAATCCTAGCATATATGTAAGACTACTCACAAATCGACATAAAATTAACCTCCTATAAAACCAGAACTAAATTCCTTTTGGCATATTTCCCAGGACCTTGGACAAGTCACCCATGGAGTCTTTCATCTCTTCCGCAGCGTACTTCTGAGCTTTCGTAATGGCTTCATTGATCACCTTGACCGCCGAGTTCATGTTTTCCTGAGCAATGTACAGCTCCTTGAGCTTTCCGTCCCCGGTCACGATAGCCTTTACGTCGCCCTCTTCGATCTCGGTCTTGTGATTAGCAATCTTCCGCTGAAGCAAAGCCAACTTGGCTAGTGCCGCTCCCTGTGAACCAAACTGTTTTATTCCGTTGAACATTTTATTTAAAAACTAACTGGTAACTTGTCTCACCAATAGGCGGATACTCTTATTGTATAACAACCCAACTCGTCATTGCGAATTAGCCTGCCCTGAGAATCCTCGAAGGCGGCAATCCAGAAAGGGATGGATCGCCACACCCGCCACGGCGGGTTCGCGATGACAATCTATAGACACAACCAAGTTGACTTCTCGCGCCAAACCTGCTATTATAGGGCATCGGTTCACATTCCAATCTGGAGGTTTAAATGACGAAGATCACAAAAAATTTTGTTCTAAAAGCTATTTACGATGCCCTGTTTAAGTTAGAAGTCGGTGGAAGCAAACTTGAAAAGCACCTTTTATCCTTAGATGTGGAAACGGGACATTTCACATACGGAGATAAAATTCCCGCTAATTTACTGATCGCAAAAGTCGATGAGGGAGCCAAGCTAAATGCGCCATTCCAGCTCATCCTCAGCTCATCGTTTTTAAGCACTGATGAAATGTGGTCTTTGAACGATGTTGTCCAAAATGCACTTGGCAATCACGTTGAAATTACCCTCGACTAGTTTTTCTCCCATTCCCCGCTTTATCAGCGGGATTTTTATTATCCAAAAATTTCTTCGGCGGCGGACATCACTCGGACAGTGTCCACCGGGGCAGTCACCGGAACCAGATTCTCATCCTCACTTGCTGGCTCCGTCCGAATTACTTTATCCGTCAAGACACATTTAAAAGTCATGGGTCCCCAGACTCTAGCCATTTGTTCTTCAATAATTTTTTTCTTCACTTCTCTCTCTAGCATCTCCTGCTGAAATCTGGACGTCACCGAAAGTGTCAGCGACTTGCCTTCCACAAACACCGGCTGGACCAGCCGAAGCATCCCGGCGAGAGACCCATTGTTCTCCGACATAAAGTTTAAGAAGTTTGCCCAGCCAGTTTTGACTGCGTCCAAACTAATCATGACCGTCGGATTCGTTTGAGTAATATCACTACTCTTAATCTCTATATCTTCACGAATAATCGGCACTTCCAGACTCGTTGTAATCTGACTACTTGTCTTCACTAGCGTATCTTCACTTGGATTATTGTCCTGGGCTGGGACCAATACTTTTGGGCGGTGTTCCTTTCCCGGGTCTTCAATACTCACTGCCAATAAGGCCATTTCCAAAGGCAAAAGTGGTAGTGGCGAAATTTTTATTTTATCGGCGGCAGCGATAAGACCGTTAATAAGCCGCAAGTACCTCTCCGGATTATTGCCACTCCGGACACAGTTCTCCATTTCGGTCTTGGCTACCCCTAGTAAGGTCACCGCTAATATTGGTGCCTTCGTCCCCACCTTTTCCATTTCGTCAAAAGTTTTAATGACCTCATCCGTCTCAAAGTTCACCGCTGCTGCCAGTAGTTTCTTGACGGAGTGTTTCCCGGCTGTCCCTAGGACTCTCCCCAGAATACCCCCATCAATCTTTTTGCCAAAGGCCGATACTTGCTCCAAAAGCTTATGTCCTTCCCGGAAGCTCCCATCCGTCGCCTCAGCAATCACCCGGAGAACTTCTTCATCGGCGCTCATCCCCTCACCTACTACCGCTTTCACGAGAGACTGGATCACTTCATCTATGGTCGCCTTGGTAAAGTTCACCCTGGCGCAACGGCTGACAATGGTGTCGGGCACTTTTTGAGATTCTGTGGTGCACAAAATAAAGAGGGCGTGCTCCGGTGGCTCCTCTAATGTCTTAAGAAGGGCATTAAACCCAGCAGTCGAGACCATATGGACCTCATCGATTATGTACACTTTCTTCGGTAGTTGCACCGGTGCCAGACGAACTCTTTCCCGTAGCTCTCGGATGTCGTCTACCAAGCCGTTACTGGCCGCATCAATTTCAATCACATCCACACTACCCCCCCTTATTATGGCCTGACAAGCTTCACATACCCCACAAGGCTCGACTAACTGATCTGTTCTGCCCTGGTTCTCTTTGCAGTTTATTACTTGAGCCATGATTCTGGCCGCGCTGGTCTTACCTGAGCCACGAGGGCCCACAAAAAGATAAGCATGAGAAATGGTGCCCGAAGAAAGAGATGAAAGTAGGGCGTCCCGGACCGAAGCCAGGTCTAGTTCGGCAATTTTCTTTGGTCGGTAGGTCTGGTAAAAGCTCACAGTAACAACTTAGGGCTTTTCACGACGAGTGTCAACTGGATAAAACTTGCTCATTACATCTACTTAGTGCGCTCCAGCCAAATATTTATAAAACACTGTGCCTGTCGCACTATCCTAATAATAAATAAATAGGTTAACCGAAAAAAAGACGAATTTAGGTATAAAAATCCCCCGCCATTGGCGAGGGACATATAATCATGGCACGAGCGGCAAAAGGTTAATTACCCTTTGAATCGCTTTCTTGGGTCCTATCACACGCTGAATGATGATATCTCCGTCATCTGTGTAAGCTATTGAGACGTTCCCAGCCGATACATCCCAAATGATGTTACGACTTGGAGAAAGCTCAATTCTCACGTGTCCATCTTCGGAATATATCTTCCCAGTCACCTTTAGGTTAGTCAAAATCTTCGGCCACTCCAAAACATCGGAGTTAGTGTAAAAAGAAGTGATCTTTAATCTGTAGCCAGTTAGCTTGAGTAATAAATCGCGTGCCACCTGGTCGCTATTTGCGGCATATACGGTCACAGTTTCCAATTTAAGCCTCCTCGAAGAGTTAATCAACGTACTGATCCTATTTTACTCCATACTCACGAACTGAGATCTGTGATCTGAAAACTGAGATCTAAACGCCTCAGTCGTGGTGGATTCCTAGCAGGTGTAGGAGACCATGATTAGCCAAAAACTCAATTTCTTCATCGACAATTCTATTCCACTGCATGGCTTGTCTCTTTGCCTGTGGATAGCAGATCACAATATCCCCCAAGCTTGTCCCCTCGGCATCATCCGGAATTGACTGACCTTCCTGAAGTGGAAAAGAAAGCACGTCCGTTACCTCGTCCCGATCAAAATATTTTTTCTCCAGTTCCCGGATCTTTCTCTCCCCCACCACACTCAAAGAAATATTTACCGGACCTTCTTGGCCGTGCTC
>CAZUFH010000112.1:783-3450 GCA_964618885.1 uncultured Pseudomonadales bacterium | reverse complement strand
TCTAGTTTAACCCATGCTAAAATTACTTGTCCATGAAGTCCAAAATCAATAGAGTTATTACCCCCATTTTCCTAATCATATTTTCACTCATGGCTGTTTCCCCAGTACATGCTGTTTTTGTTACCCCCCAGGGATCATGTTCCGACCCTAGCCAAATTGAAACCGCCATTGGTTGTATCTCCACTTCAGTCGACACCACTTCTGGACAAGACACTTTCTTCGGCTCCATCATCAAGATCGCCGTCGGCCTCGGAGGTGGTCTAGCTCTCGTCCTCATGCTTTACGGTGTCTTCATCGTCACTACGTCTGCTGGTATTCCAGACAAGCTCAAAGAAGGTCAAGAGGTCATTACTTCTGCCATTTCCGGTCTTCTGTTCATCATCCTCTCCGTCTTCTTACTGAACCTTATTGGTATTAACATTTTGGGGCTTCCAGGATTAAACTAAACCATATGAATCTTATTTCCCCTATCTATGCCGCCGACGATGTCAGTATTAGCACTCTTTACGATCCAACTGGTGGCAAAATACCTCTTAACACCACTCTCAGTGGTCTTCTCACCATGTCCAACGGTGTCAACCTTCTCAACCTCATCTTCATCTTTGTTGGACTCTTCTTTTTTTATAATCTAGTTATGGCCGGCTGGGACTTTATGATGAGCTCAGGCGATCCCAAGAAGGTAGCCTCAGCTTCTACCAGAATCACCAACGGCTTCATTGGCCTCATTATGGCCATTACCGCCTTTATCGTCGTCCGTATTATTACCCAAATGCTGGGTCTAGGAATCGTGGTCTAGGATATAATTAGGCAGATGAACCCCCCTCTAAAACATGTCGCAATCATGATGGATGGCAACCGCCGCTGGGCTAGAGCTCGTGGCCTAGAGCCAGTAAAAGGCCACGAATACGCCGCCAATCACACCATTGAACCGCTTATCGAAAAGTGTGTTGATCTTGGCATTCCCTACATTACTTTTTGGGCTTTCTCCACCGAAAACTGGAAGCGGGATGAGGCCGAAGTCAAAGGCATTCTTGACATTTTTCGTATTGCTTTTGGTACTCTGGCCCTCCGCTTTATCAAAAGGGGTGCCAAGCTCCAATTACTTGGTGACATGAGTCGCTTCCCTGAGGACATCGCCAAAAAATCTTTTGAGATGATTTCCAAGTCTTCCAAAAACAACAAAATCACCGTTTCCTTCGCCCTTAACTATGGTGGCCGAGACGAAATTTTGCGAGCTATCAAAAAAATAACTAACGAAAAAACCCCTGCTGAACAAATAACAGAAGAAGTCTTTTCCAGCCACCTAGACACTGCCGGAATGCCAGACCCAGACCTCGTCATTCGCACTGGCGGTGAGCAACGTACTTCTGGCTATCTTCCCTGGCAGTCTGTCTACTCCGAGCTTTATTTCACTCCGGTTCTATTTCCCGACTTCACTCCCGACGAACTCGAAAAAGCTTTCAGCAACTTCGCCGAGAGAGACCGTCGCTTCGGTGGTGACTCCACTCCAAAGACGAAATAAAATTTCGTCGACCGTTTCTACCGAAAACCCTCTCTGAACAAATCTTTCTCTTATCTGTAGGTAACTCCCCACTAACGGTATTACCCCACCCGGATATTTATAAATATTATTTTCCCGGTGATTTAATCTCTCTCCGGTAAAACGCATGTTTGTCGGCTGTTCACGCCAATTTCTGGGTATTTCCATGATTTCAATCCTAAAACAACCTTTCTCCCAAACCCTCTCACCTTTTTTTCCGCCACCAATTCAGTCGAATAAGCAATGCAGAAGACTAGCCAACAAACCGCACGGACCATGTACATACGAGCCCGAAGGGTGAAACCTGTACTCAGGCGAGATAGTTACGCGGGAGTACGGTTTTTGGCGGGCTTCGAACTGCCACATAAGACTACATCTCCCTCTCCACCATATACCTCGCAATCCCCTCCAGATAATCAATCGCTTCTATATTCAAATCGAGCTTTCGTAGTTTCGCCGCCGTCTCCGCCGACATTTCCGCAAGTTTTCTTGCTGTCTCTACTGAGTACAGGTATGATCCACTTTCTTTTATTGCTTTTTTGGCCAGATCAATATCGACATCCTGAGCCACCTGTTTTCCCCACACCTTTTCCACAGTCTCTATTTGTTCTTTACTTCCCATCTCCATTACTTTGACTATCAACAAGGTAACTTTCCCCTGAAGCAAGTCAGAATCAGCTGACTTTCCCGTTTTTTCTTCATCACCATACACACCCAAAATATCATCTTGAAGCTGGAAAGCTACTCCACCATCCATCGCATACTCATGCAAAACAGACAAAGGTTCTTCCGAAAGACCAGCCAATATTCCTCCAATGAGCAATGGGTTTTCATAGGTATAGATCGCGGTCTTGGCTTTGTGGAGACTCATTACTTTTTCCTCCGTTAGCTCCCCTAGCCTTGGGAGGCTCACGTCATAGGCTTGGCCAAAGGCCGTCTTGGCTATCCCCCGAAGCATCTGCTTCATCACATTTTTGATAGTCTCTCCATCAAACCCCGACATCAATATTCTTTCGTAACCTAGACAAAGTACTGCGTCACCAATATTCACGGCCATTGCGTCGCCATAGTGACTATCTTCTTCTCCAAAAACTACTTGTGTCGTCGGCAAACCCCGTCTTACTTTG
>CAZUFH010000112.1:0-773 GCA_964618885.1 uncultured Pseudomonadales bacterium | reverse complement strand
AAATCGTCATGCATCAAGAGAGCCGTGTGTACTATCTCCACCCCCCCCCCCACCCTCCACACCTTCTCCATCTCCACTTCGTCATTGCGAGGAGGTATGCCCGACGTGGCAACCTGCCCGTCCGGCAGGCGGGTCTCACTCCATCCACGTTTTTGTCCCAACATATATCCATAAATCACAAACGAAGCCCTAGCTCTCTTTGCCGCTCTCAAATTGTGCTCCTTCGCGTGCAGCAACATTTTTCTGACCAGTTCTTTCTGAGATTCATTAAACCCAAAATTGTTTTCTATCTCTTCATCCCAGTATTTTTTTAGCCTCAAATCGGTTTCCTTAGCCAAAATTATCAATTTTTCTTTTGCATCTTTTCCCAAAGTATCATTCACCATGTCTCGTATTTTACTGTAAAATGACAATAATCCCTAAATATTTATGATCAGACAAGTCTACGCGACCGCCCTCCAAGACATTTATGACCCCGGCAAGGCTTTGGGTGGAGACACTGCCTCAATTGCCAACCTTCTAAATCCCATCATCAACAACGTTCTCATTATTTCGGGACTTTTTGCTTTCTTCACCATTATCTTTGCTGGCTTTAGCTACATTACCGCGAGCGGCGACAAAGGCAAAACCGAACAGTCTCAGCATATGCTAAACTATGCCATACTAGGGTTAATAGTTGTGGTTATGGCCTTCCTCGTTACCCGTGTCATTGGGGCCGTCATCGGCTTTACCTTCTTATAAAAATGACTTCACTCTTGTCAATCATCATCAAA
>CAZUFH010000111.1:1097-3481 GCA_964618885.1 uncultured Pseudomonadales bacterium | reverse complement strand
AAAATAAAACATCATCAAGTGTTCCCTGATCTTCTTATGTTTTCAAATAACACATTTTTGTACTTCTTCCACAACAAATCAATATCTGCACCACTAGACAAATCTCTTTCAACTTCTTCTCTACCAAATGGTTCTAGAAACCTTAGTCAATTTTCCCAATAGACACTTTTTAGAACTGGATCATTAAAAACACAAACCACGAATTCATTAAAGAAGCTCACACTAACTTTATCAATAAAGATATCAATCGAACTTTCTGGAATCTGTCCTATTACTCTTTCCAAGTCAGTCTCATTCCGCACCTCAGTAACAACTCCACCTTCATGAACACTACCATTAAAGTCTGCAATCTTTATGAGATTACTTATGTACCTTCTTGGATGAGGATAAACAGTAGCCAGACAGGGGCAAATCTTTGCCCCCAATCGAAGAGCGTCAACTTCCAAAGCTCCATCTTCACCTGGAGCTGGCTTTGCTTCTTTAGTTAAAGGTTGTTTAAATCCGCCTACTTCTTTGAACATTTCCGCTGTAATGGCAAAATTAGCTCCCCTGAAATAAGGTTTAACTTTCTTGAAAAGAACACTTCTTGCATTGAGAGTAAATGAAACTCTATCGTTTCCAAACTTTACGTTTTTTAGAGGATCGCACTCACCACAAAGCAGATCACAATCGCCAGTTTCAAACCCCTTATAAATACTGCCTACCCAATCTGGTGGAAGTATTGTGTCAGCATCAGTTCCTGCAATATACAAAGCGCCCAACTCAGCTGCTTTCTTTGAGCCACTATCTCTCGCATAACCCACACCCTTTTTATCTTCTTCTAGAAGCAAAAGGTTAAAACTAGATCTCGTGACGTAGTCCAATACAATCTCTTTAGTCATATCTACACTTCCGTTATCCACCACTATCACTGAAAAACCTTTTACTCTTTGTTTCCCCAAAGAATCTAAAGTTTTCTGAATTAAGTTCTCCTCGTTCAAAGCAGGTATCACCACAAAAAGTTTATCCATATCAAACAAATTGTACCAGTTCGAAAATCGACCTATCTAAGTATTAAGCTCGCCCCCTGGGACGATTTTCGAACATTTTCAATTATCTAACCAACAAATCTTTTTCTAGAATTGGTTTCTGGGCAATGGCGTGCCCACTCCCGGCTACAACCAGGACTTTTTTATGAGTTTTAACCGCATCCTCAACCTTCTTAGCCATAATTTCATCTTTAAAAGTCAGTTCATCGTCGAACATTTTTTTGAGAGTAGTTATATAGCTTGTTTCAACATTCATTTCATTATTACCCCCAAAATTAAGTTCTTGACCTGTTCTTTGTTTATATTCCTCTTTTATCAAATCATATGTCCAAGCCTTTCCGTCACTTCTTGGTACTAAATCTAACTCATATGACAAATTCCCCTGGATAGCTGGTTCTGAAAATTGACTTTGAAAACTCATTTCGGCAATGTCTGCTTTTTGATCATTTTTAATAGCGTTTGTTGCTTCTCTGTAAACCCTTCTTGTCACATCAAATATAGCAATTTCTTCATTTGTATATCCACCATCTCTAAAACCCTTCACCCAATCTTCAGATGTTAAATCAAAGGAATGTGCCTCAATAGGTTTATTATCTGACTCTAAGTTTTTATTTATTTGTACTACAAGCCATCTAGCTAGACCCAGTTCTCCCCCATACCTTTGTATCGCTTCGTCTCTGCTTGTATCTACCAACGGATTCTCCGGTCCTTCATAAAGCACAAAATCTGGTTCGAAATTTAAAAATTCAGCCTGCATTACATTATGTTGACCAAAATCAGCATTTGTAGAATGTCTTACAGCCAAATATTTAATTTTACTTCCGTCAGTTGTTTCTAAATCAAAACTTCTCGTTTTTATTATTTCGTCATCTGGCACTTCAACTGACACCTCATTTTGTTCTTGTTCTTGAATCAAGTCAGCTCCCATAACACAATTCTATCTCAATAAACGACTATTACACACAAAAGTTCGAGTCCTATCCAGGCTCCATTAGTTGTTAGGATAAAATCGTGCCTAAATAAATTTGCTCGCCAGATGGGACGATTTTCGAACTATTTTTCGATCTTTTTGTACCAGGTCTCAAGGAGGTCTTTGATAAGATCTTTCGACCCGAGGCCAAGACCAATGCCCAAAGCGAGAGCTATGGCGAAGATAAAGCCAACAAAGACGGTATTAATAAAGAAACTGGCAATACCGAGCTGAGACAAGGCGGCAAGAACAAAGAAAGTCATGACGGCATAACTAATCACCTTTCCCACGAGACGGGACATAGAGGGGTCAGAAGAGCCCATGGAGCCCTTAACCAGTTTCTCCAAGAAGCCGGCGACAACGACACCGATAATCAAAGTAATGAC
>CAZUFH010000111.1:753-1087 GCA_964618885.1 uncultured Pseudomonadales bacterium | reverse complement strand
AATACCGGCGATAATCGTGTTCAAGAAGACACTAATGGCGGTGATACCCAAGACATTGATACTCGCCACAAAGAAAAGAGCGATGACGAGCCATTTGACTATTTCACCTAAAATTACCTCCAGCTTTTGGGGAACTTGGGCATTTTTCAAAAAATCTGAAATGGCTGGATTTTTAAAGAGAGAGTCTAACTTGGTTACATTAACGATTTTGGTCGTTAACTTTTTGAGCCAATCTGCCAAGATCCAACCGATAATGAACAGGACTATGGCTCCCAAAAGACTAGGGAGAAAACTGATGATACCGACAAGAAACTGGTTGCCAGCTAAACTCAGA
>CAZUFH010000111.1:0-738 GCA_964618885.1 uncultured Pseudomonadales bacterium | reverse complement strand
TAAACCTCCCCGCCTATAAGTCAAATAAAATGTCCCGCCGAATTGGCGGGACGTTGGAGTTTGGTTAAACTAATCGATATTTTCGCAGTATTTCTACAAAGAAATTTAAACCCTCTTGCGAATCGATGTGGTAGAGGGTCGTATATGGCTCACCGTATTTTCCAAAGTCACTCCGCTCGACAAAAAGGAAGGTCGTGTCGACCTCTGACTGTGTAATCATTCCCTTGGATACGAGTCGGTCGGTTACCACCTTATCTTCGATGGGTAAGATTGTTCGTCCATCCGGAGTTTGCCAAGACACGAGATATCCTGCAGGGGCGAGGCAGCTTTCACCTCCAACACGAACATCTTTACGTCCGGTTGAGGTGTTATATATTTCATATGCAACTGCGAGAGGCACTCTGCCCCCGATTGAGCTCGAAACTTCTTCAATTCGATCTTCGGGAGGGATGGTAACAATAAGAATACCGCAAGTTGCAAGTTCTGATCTGATCACCTGTTCGGTGATGTGCCTTACTGTAGTTGTTAAATTACGCATGGGACCTCCAATGGTCTAAAAATGCCTTAAAGAGCTTGTCTTGGGTATTCTAAGGCAAAAGCCGAATTAAGTCAACATTATGGGACTCATGGGGAAAAATTGTGGTAAGATTACTGGTCCCTAGGATCTGGTGAGGAATGCCCTGCCGCAAGGTGGGGAGGAAAGTCCGGACAGCTAAAAAGCAGGGTGGCCAGGGAAAC
>CAZUFH010000110.1:0-3485 GCA_964618885.1 uncultured Pseudomonadales bacterium | reverse complement strand
CTACCTCAAACCACAAAAAAGCCGAGGGTTGTATCCCCCGGCTCTATCTAACCTAGCCCGCGTGATAAAATAACCCCAGCACATTTTCAAAAGGAGCGAATATTATGGATTCAATAATAACTTGGGTTTGTGATGAATGCGGCGAAGAAGGAAACACGGAAGATGCCTGCATATCATGCGGAAATGAACAACCATGGACCTGTACAAATTGCCAGAACATAAATAAAGGCTACCGTCTCACCTGCGCCCACTGCCTCGAAGGCAAGCCCTAGCCACCCCCGCCCCTCTCACGAGGGGCATTTTTATCGGCTTGTGATCCTCCGGTAAATCTCTCTCGTGGCCGGCACCGACACCTCATGTTTCTCGGCCAAGCGTAGGACTACCCCTTGCAAAGCCTCTACCTCGGTCTGCCGACCATTCTCCAAATCTACTAGTAGAGACGATTTGGCAGACGGGTCAAAGTCCCTGGCTCCCTTAAGGGTCGTCTCAAAGATATCCGTCTCAAAGACAATCCCCTCGCTCTGTCTTACCTCTATCGCCTCTCTCAACACTTCTATATAAACCTTTAGAAATTCGGGCTGACTAAGTGCTTCCCCTATCGGGCACCTCCCGGCCACCGTCGCCGACGAGAAAGAAACCACAAACAAAAATTTTTTCCATAGTTTATTTTCGATTTTTTCAGTCAGCTTCGCGTCGATTCCAGCGTCTTTGAAGATTTTCTCAATTTCTTGCATTTTAGGAGTTATTCTTCCGTCTCTTGGTCCAAACACCAGTCTTTTTTGTGTTCCCTTTTGAGTAATTACATTTGCCGCGGTCTTGGTAGAAGCTACCAGTACTAGTCCGGGCAGTACCTCACAGTCCAAGTACTTCGACACTGTAAGATCGTTATCCAAGCCATTCTGTAGGGTAATCACCGTCGTCTCCGGCCGTACCACGCTCTGCAGTTCTCGGGACACACTTTCTAGGCTGTAAGACTTGACGGCCAAGATTAATAAGTCCGGGTCTGTAATTTCCGAAATATTTTCAATCATTTTCGGATAAATGAGATGAGCTCCATCTGATCTATTCAGAATTAGTCCTTCTTTTTGAATTGCCTCATAGCTCTCCCCTCGGCTGACCAAGGTAATATCCGCCCCACTCTCGGCCAGCAAGCCGCCATAAAACCCTCCCACTCCGCCAACTCCAATTAAATATTCTTTCATATTTGTTCGCCTATTTTACCCCACAAAAAAGCCGAGGTATAATCCCCGGCCACACAATCTACTGAAAAACGTACTCAACTTCAGGGTCACCCAGATTCGATTGATCTATAAACCAATTTATATTTCGATGGGCAATTGAGTTTTGATTGTTCTCATTGTGGAGTGTCAGATAAGTCTTGATTCTTCCAAAATTGTCCACTTTCAAATTCAAAAATACGTCATTTTTTAACATTATCCCCCGGTACTCCCCAATTTCACCGCTTTTGACAAAACTAACCACTTCTGCCAGCTTCAAACTCCTCTCTTGAAAATAATAACTTACCATTTCAATCAAAAGAGTTAAGTCAGATATACATCCATTAAATCGCTTGTATTGAGCCCAACTCAGTTTCATGGTCACTCCTTAACCAACAATCTTGATGTATTCCGGAAAGTCCACTATGGTCGCAAGATAGTAGACGGGATTTTTTACGAACCACTTCCACCGAGAACCAACCTGTACATAATGGGCAGCGCCATTGACCTTCAAACGACCATTTTTCAAACTTCCCAGTCGGTAGCATATATATATATATATATATATATAAGATGAGACCCATAAATCAGGATTTTCTTTTGCTGCTGATCTCTCGAGTCATACTTTTGACGCTCCCTCAAGAGCTCTTCCATTGCATTAAACGGAGTCTCATACTGGAGCTGATAACACCTCTCCTCCAAGGGTAACTCTTCTGTCTTTATAGACACGACAGCCAAATTATAGACTTCTCGATTTGGGTCAATGTACAATTCACTTCCACATTGATCACAATAAATCATCGTCAAATAAACCGGGGCATCACAAACCTGACAGTTGTAATTCTTTTTGGTCACGAGATACTCCTTCAGACAAGATTTCGGATTTTAAAGTTCAACCCATATTGTATATCATGTACTCACCTTCCAGAGTGTACCCCAGCTTGACATAATACTCCCTCGTCCCGATAGCCGAGATCACGGCCCCCGGTGCTGACTCCTCTCCCCCACAAAAAAAGGAGCTGGAATATCCAACTCCCAGCTTCAGGTTACAAATAATCTGCACGAAATATAATTAAACCAAGAAATATCAAAAGCATTGGCAATGCCGATGTTGTTAAAAAGGCCGAAATTATCCCCACGAGTAAAATTGTTGTCCCCAAAGATCTTGCTGCCGAACCAAACAAGAATTTAAGTAATCTATCCATTTTTTTCTCCTTTTAAGCCTGAAGTTTAGAGGTCAAAGTATGACTATGAGAAAAAGTGCCAAAAAATATATCGTGTCTTTTTCAAGGGCCAGATACGCCATACAAGCGATGTAAGTCAAAGTCACCATCCCGAAACTTACTCCGAATAACCAAAATAAAATAAACAAAAACCAGTACCACCCGGAATATCGGAAACATAAGCATGAAACTAACAACACAAGAACGACACCAAACCATTCCATGGTTACCTCATCTGAATTTAAAATATTAAATTGCCACAACTTTCGTCCGATTATACTCGCTGTCTCAGCCTTTTTGTCATATACTCCCCTTCAAGAGAGTATCCAAGATTTTTGTAGTACTCTCTAGTCCCTATAGCCCACCGTAAAACCCTCCCACTCCACCAACACCAATTAAATACTCTTTCATTTATATCGCTTATTTTACCTCAAGCCACAAAAAACCAGGCTACTCAATTCACCTGGTGTGTTAAGTTATTGAACTTGAAAAGACCACCCAACGAAGTTATATTCGTAGTTCATGTCAAAATGCCCCGAGTCATCGTGTCGCTCTAAACCTGTATCACCCTGAACAGTGTACCACTCAGAAAAAGTCGCACCGTCAGACAAATCATCACAGCTGTCAATGCAGGAGGAAAGATCCACATACACGACCTTATTAGTCCCTTGTTGAGTATACTGATGATGAAACACCACCGTTCGTTCTTGCATTTTAGGTGCGCAGCCAACTAGAAGCATTCCAAAAATAGCCAACAGCAGATAGCCCATGTACTTTTTTACCATTCTCACTCCTTCTGTTTTTATTGTACTGCAGTATGTTAATCTACTATAGGATTATTGTCAAGAGCTTTAACCATATACTCCCCCTCCAAGGTGTACCCTAGCTTCGCATAATACTCTCTCGTGCCTACCGCAGAGATAACAGCCATCTTTTTGTACCCTCTTTCTCTAGCCCCCTCTTCTGCTTTCGCCAAGAGTCTCTTCCCCAGCCCCCGATGCTGACTCTTGGCGAAAGCAGAAGAGGTGGCTAGAGAAAGAGGGTA
>CAZUFH010000109.1:0-3485 GCA_964618885.1 uncultured Pseudomonadales bacterium | reverse complement strand
CTAAGTTAGAGGCGCTTAAATCTTAGCCATAAACGCTTATGAGCAGGCTTAAGTACATATCGCCCTTCCCTTTATTTGGTCAGGGTTTACACTTTGGCCAGAGAAAAGGGCACAATACTAATTTCGGAGTTAGTTATATATTTGGTCTGCTAGTCGCAGACTTTTTTATTTTTTCAGACTTGTAGATTTGCCTTATTTATGACCATTATTATAATGTAAGATTTTTTAAACTTAAATAATTAACCTCATATTATTATGAAATCTATGATTCGGATTCAATTAATAGTTCTAGTGTTGGGATTACTTTTTTACCCAGTTCTTACGTTAGCTTCCCCAAAGTCGCCTCTTTGGGGATTAAGAAAACAGCTAGCAGCGCCAGACCCAGGTTTATTGAATATTTCAATTGCTGGCTCCTCAGATAACTATGGAGTTGCTATGGTTCGACAGTCAACCTTGTATTTCTTATTAATAAGCTCTGCTGGTAAAACCTTACAGTCGCTGCAACTATCTGAAGGGAGCGTATTTAATGAGGCTACTGATAGTGAACCAAAAATTATCTGGACGGGAGATCAATTTACGGTCGTCTGGGAAGAGGATTGTAAAATCATGCTATCTAATTTAAGCAACTCAGGGGAGATAATTACTGCTCCTGTTTTTTTAACTGAAGATGACTATGGCACATGTCCAGGAGATCCTGATATATTTTGGGATGGAAATGAGTTTGGTTTTACTTGGGTTGATAGCCGCTTAGGAACAGAAACTAGTCAATTGTTTTTCAAAAAAATAAGTAAGACTGGGATAGGTTTAACTATTGATGTTCAACTGTCGAACAATAATCCAATGAGTAATACTAACCCCAAATTAGCTTTCAACGGATCCGAATTTTTCCTGGCCTGGGAAAGCGGTTACGAAATTTATTTTATTAGATTAGGAATTGATGGCAATCCGCTAGGAGTAGGCGGTCAGCTTACAAATACACCTTACGATCAATCTAATAATATAAATTTTCGTTGGAACGGAAACGGCTATGATGTAATATGGTTAGATTATGACACGGTTACCAGACAAATATTCTTCACAAAATTAGATCCGATGGGTAATAGAACCGTGCCCGATATACAGATAACTTCAAATACTGGGGATGTCTATTCCACTGAGCCTAGAGCAGACTACGGGGATGGATATTATGGACTTGTGTGGATACAAAATGGTGATGAAGTAAAATATTTAAGGGTTAATACCGCTGGCCAAATAATTAGTCGAGAAGTAGCATTATGGAATGCTGTGCAACCACAACTCTCAAGCCCTGATAGATTATCGATCGCAGGTCTTAATGGTAAATTTGGTGCTCTCTGGACTACACAATCAAACGGAATTTATTTTGCAAGTGGTTATTAAGTAAGCAAAATGCCTATAAGGATGCCCAGGACTTTATGAGAGTAGTGCAAGGGTTTGAGCCAAGCGCCACAGCACTAACGACAGCCGATTATGACTTGGCTGGCACAATAAATAGCCCAATTGAGGGAGTTGATGCAGGGGAGAGGAAGGATATCTCTAGTGTAAGCACAAGTGCTTACCTGACATTCAATCTTAATTCCACCGGCCGGAATTGGGTGGCTAAAACAAGCTTCACCAAGCTTGCTCTACGTGAAGGGCACGATGTGATTGATTCGCCATTTGTTGGCAGTAAGAATCAATATAATAGAATCCAGTTTAGAACTGGTGAATATTCCGGCACCGCTTACGACCCTGTTTTGGAGGTTACTTATCAAGGAGAGCCACAAATGGATACAATTACTTATGTCTACGATACTGCCGGCCAGCGTGTTAAAATAGTAAATGGAGGCGTAACCACTGTGTATCCAACGGCTAATTACAACACTGACGGTACGCAAGCCATTAAGCATATTATGGCAAATGGCGTTGTTGCCACAGTTAAGGGTACTGGTGCCACGGCTGTGCCGTATTATGTGGCCACCGATCATTTAACCGGAAGTAATGTGGTTACCACCAGCACCGGTACCCAAGAAGAGCTGATGGATTATTACCCCTTTGGTGCTATTAGGTTGGATGAAAAAGCCGGAACTTTCAGTGAACAGCGCAAGTTCACAGGGCAGGAGTATGACGTGGATACTGGCCTCTCCTATATGAATGCGAGGTATTACAATGGCACCATCGGCCGCTTCATCTCTCAAGATCCGTTGGAAATAGTTGGTTTCCAAACCACTGACGCAAATAAGTTTGTGCAAGTTATTTCCAGTCCTCAAAATTGGAACACCTACTCTTACGCCCTAAACAACCCATTAGTTGCTATTGATCCTAGTGGGCTCATTCCTTATTTTGTTCCTGGATTTGCTGCTCCAGGATTACCGCGGTCAACTGCAAATGATCAAAATATAAGTCAGACATTGTCCTGGATGACTACTACTTTTGGTTCACAAGTTGAATTTTTTGCCTGGTCACAACGAGATAATACGCGGGCGTTCAATAGTGCTGCACAAGGATTAGCAAATAAGGTTGTTGCTGATTATACAGGAAGAGAACCTATAGATTTAGTGGGGCATAGTGATGGCGGAATAGTGGCAGGTAAAGCAGCTCAGATTCTAGTTGGTTATGGTTTTCCTGTGCGTAATCTAATTATGGGTGGAACCCCCATACGTGCAGGAGATTTTGATGTTAGTGGTGTACAGAATGTTGTTATGTCATTTAATAGTGACGATTCAGTACAGGTTAGTGGTGGAAATGCTTTTACTGCGAGCGGAATGTTGGGTGGATTAGCTGGTTCAGGTATTTGCGGCCCTGCTTGTGGTACCATCGGTTTAATTATTGGTTCTCTGTTTGGTAAGGGCGAATTTGGTCCTGCGGGAAGAACTATTTCTGGAGCAAATAATTTTAATGCCACAAGTACAATAAATGATGTGCAAAGTAGATCTAATGGGTTAAAAGGTCCAGTTTACGAACACTCAGCAACCATATTTGAATCTGCTGTACAAAAACAGTTGGAAAACTATATAAGGAAGTAAATTCAATCCCTATGTGGCAAAATAAAAAATTCTTAACCAAAGAAGTGCTTGCTATTATCAATGTTTTTGGTACTCCTGTTATAGCTTTTTTGGGTTGGAATCTAATTAATTATCTGATACCAGAGGTTATATTTAGAAATGATAATACTTTTTTGGAGATAGTTTTACGCGCAACCTATGTTAGTGCAACTATATCTATATTATCATTTATAGTATTAATGGTTAGAAAAAGAGATAGTTTAAAATCTGTTTTGTTCTATACATTATCACCAATTATTATTTCAGCTGTATTAGCCCCATTCTTAGTTCCTGCAATAGGCATGTTAATCTATGTGGTTTATATGTATTGTGCTAGTTTTGCTGATTAAGATTGAGCTTTCCCAGTTAGTCCCATTATTTTATTAGACATTCTCTAATTCGCGCGACCGTCTCCCGTAGGGAGGAATAAACAAATAGTTTGGC
>CAZUFH010000108.1:0-3510 GCA_964618885.1 uncultured Pseudomonadales bacterium | reverse complement strand
TGGCAGGTGTAGAGGATAAGTTTCGCGTTATAGTCGGTAATCTGGGTGCCTGTTTCCACTGAGTACACTTTGTATTCAAACTGGCGTTGATCCCAGACGACTTTGATAGTATCGCCGGCTTTAAGCTGGGGAAGATTGTAGAAGGAGTTGAGCTTCCGGAAGGAGGCCGACCACTCTAGGTAGCCCCAGCGGTGGGCGGCGAGGATGATGGGCAAATCCCTCTCGGCTTCGCCGCTTCTCCCTTTGACAAGAGAGACTCCGATTGGAGTGCCAAAGTTTGGGACGCGCCAGATGCCTGTTTTGAGGATCTTTTGCCAGTCTTCGCCTTCGTGAATTTCGCCTCGGACGCCGATCTTGTCGATAATGAGGCCATTTTCGGCTGGGAGGGATGGGTCGACGTCGGGGAGGGGATAATTTGGAGTAATTGGATGGATTCCCGCCTCCGCGGGAATGACAGGTGTGGGGGTGGGCGAAACCCCTCTCCCCGCCAGTGGCGGGGTTTCTCCCCTTGACAGGGGAGAAGGTGTTTTAATCGTGTCGGAAGCCACAATGGCTGTAGAGGCTATTGTGGAGGCTAGTAAGCCTGAAGCCTGAGGCGAGAGGCGGTAGTAGATGTGGGGCCAGGAGGGGAGAAGGACAAAAATGGCTGTGAGTGTCCAGAAAATGACTCCGATGGTAGCAAAAAGGTGTTTTTTGGCGGGCATAGGGTAATGATAGCAAAAAACCAAAAACTCAAGAACTCTAAACTGGGCGGGATGACCCCGCCCCTACCGGAGATGTGGAAATTGGCAGATTGATGTAGTGTGGATCACCTATAACATGGTATTGACAAACTATAGCCACGAGTGTTATACTACCCGTTAGTTTGATATAGTTTTGAGTCAATCAAAGGTGAAATGGGTTTGGTTTGCAGTGCCACTTTAAAACCGGCGCTGCGGCTAAAGCCTTACGCGTTTCACCCTTCATTGACTTAGCTAATCAAGCAATCTCCCTTAGGTCGATTCTAAAAAAGTCCTCGCTATAGGCGAGGGTTATACGTTCCGTATTTATCCCGATTGGAGGTTTTGGCTTCACATTTTACCTTTGGTAGGACAGTGTAGCCACATTTAAAAAACTCAAAAAATCAAAAACTCAAGACGTGAGAAGTGATTGAGAGTTGACAGCGCCGGGTCAGCATGTAGAATATCCTTAGTACTGATTCTTTCTCCCAAAACAACACCTGATGAAGCTTCTTTTTTCTTCCAGAATTTTCTAAATTAATTTAATTACCCTTATTCCATATGGCTGTTAAGCCCAAAAAAACTGTTAGTAAAGTCCTGGTGACGGAGATTGCCGCGTCGGGCATACCTCCTCGCAATGACGAGGAAAAGGGTGTTTTTGTGCCTGAAAAGGTGAGTGAGATTGCCACGACCAGCCAGGGCGGGTCTCGCAATGACGGGGACGTCCCTATGCCAACAGAGGCAGATAAGCCCGCTGGCTTGGTGACGGCTAAAAAAGAAATAAAAAAAGAAGAAAAACTGGGGGAAAAGACCTCGCCCTCACCAGTTCCTGAGGTGAAACCCATGGTAGAAATAAAGAAGCCTTACGTGGTACCTGCTAGCTCCAATCAACCGGTGCAAAGAGGCTTCATCCGCCCCGCCATGGCTCCTAGAGTACCATTTCAGCCGAGATTTGGGCCAACTCATACTCCTTTTGTCCGGACACCGGTAGAACCTATCGTAACTGAAGAAGTTTCGGGCATTTTGGAAATGACGGGGACTGACGGTAGGGGAATACTCCGCCACGGATTCCGACCCGGTGAAGATGATGTACTAGTTCCTTCGATGGTCAGCCGACTAGCGAAGCTTAGAGCAGGTGATGTAGTGATTGGACAGGCACGAAAACCGAAAGATAACGAACCTTACTGGACCATGATGTCTGTTTCTAAGGTAAACGGTGAAGAGCCGGCTAAGATGTTTGACCGATTCCGATTTGAAAAAGGAACACCGATCTATCCATTTGAAAAATTAAAACTAGAAACAGGCAAGGAAATTCTTTCGACAAGACTAATTGACTTATGCGCTCCTATCGGACGTGGTCAAAGAGGACTGATTGTGTCTCCACCGAAAGCCGGTAAGACGACCATCATAAAAGAAATTGCTAGTGGCATAGCCACAAATTACCCCGAAATTCACCTGATGGCTGTGCTTGTAGGTGAGCGCCCTGAAGAAGTGACGGATATTTCTCGACATATCTTGGCTGTAACTAAAGAGAGTAAGCGACCGGGTGAAACCGCGGCTAGTAACTTTGATGAAAAAGCCGAAGAACAGACTCGGGTAGCAGAGATGGCCTTGGAAAGAGCTAAGCGCCTGGTAGAAATGGGGGAGGATGTGGTGATCCTGCTGGACTCGATTACCCGTCTGGCGCGTGCGTATAACCTGGCGATACCGACTTCGGGTAGAACTCTTTCGGGAGGATTTGACCCGGCGGCACTTTACCCACCAAAGAAGTTCTTTGGGGCGGCTCGCAAGATTGAAGGTGGGGGAAGTCTCACCATCATCGGAACGGCTTTGACCGATACGGGGTCTCGTATGGATGATCTGGTCTACGAAGAGTTTAAGGGGACCGGAAATATGGAGCTGCACTTGGACCGACGCTTGGCTGAGCGTAGAATTTACCCGGCTATAGACGTCATGAGATCGGGAACTAGACGGGATGACCTACTCTTTGACTCCGTGGAGTACCAAAGTATCGTGCTTATGCGCCGAATGCTAGATATGCTGGGGGATAATGAAAGAACCGAGGTAATATCAGGCAGAATTGCTAGGACAAAGAGTAACAAAGAGTTCTTGGCTACGCTGAAGGATGGGGGTTGAAACAGTTCTTAGTTATTAGTTCTCAGTTCTCAGGTGATAGTTTCAAGGAAGTCACCTTGAAGGTTTTTGTAGGTGGTTTTATGAGGCGTTAAGTTGACTTTAAGGCTGTTCTGTGATACTATAAGACATATTTCGTTCGCAAAACTTGACAAGCCCAATAAGGAGAAATCTCGTGGACTCAAAATTTGATCGAAGATGAGGCCATGACCATAAAAAACGCAAAAACTACAGCACAACAAATGCTGCAAAATGCAGAAGAGTTGACAGCCTTCATCTCTCAGACCTTTGTCTCATGAGGTACATTTCGGGACTAGTGAAAACTAGCCCCGATTTTTTGTGTAAAAAAGACCGCCTTTGATAGGGCGGCCTTTGGTGATTAGGAGCGACTTTCGAGCTCGAATAATTCTTGCCGATGAGTTGAGACGATCCGTCTGACAATCGCCTTTGTGTACTGCTCATTTAAGCCGAACAGAAAGCGTCCGGCTACGAAGAATAGTAGACAAAAGACCCAGTGAACGTGGTAGAGCAGGGCGATGATAAAGACTGGTCCGCTCACCAGGCTGGTGATGAAGAATAGGGTGGAGGTTGCAACTCGTGATATTTTCATATCCACCGGCTCGATGGGGAGCTCGTTTGAACTGACCATGGTTCCGAG
>CAZUFH010000107.1:0-3538 GCA_964618885.1 uncultured Pseudomonadales bacterium | reverse complement strand
TGAAGTTGCCGGCAAAGGTGAGCTTCTGTGATCAGTTTTATTGGAGACTCTCCGCCGAGAAGGTTACGAAGTTGAAGTTGGAAAGCCTGAAGTCATTTACAAAACCATTGATGGCAAAAAATGTGAACCATTTGAAGAGGTAAATATTGTCGCTCCTGCTGACCACCTCGGTACCATTACCCAGGAGCTCGGCAAGCGTTTTGCTCAGCTCGTCCGTATGGAGCCAATGGGGGAGACCGAAATGGAATTTGTCTATCGTATGCCTACTCGCGCCATTCTGGGTCTCAGGTCCCTCCTCTTGACCGCTACCAAAGGCACCGTTATTTTTAATAGCCAGTTTATCGACTTCGAGCCGGTCGGCCCCAACTTGCCCAAGATGCGTCGTGGTGTCCTTATAGCCACCAACTCGGGTGAAGCCCTTTCCTATGGCCTCCAGGCAGCTCAGGAACGTGGTTCCACCTTCGTCGACCCGGGTGACACTATTTACGAAGGTCAGATCGTGGGTATGAACGCCAAAGCCGAAGACATCGAGATCAATGCCTGTAAGGGCAAGCAGCTCACCAATATGCGTTCCAAGTCTTCAGACGGCGTCATCCAGCTGGCTCCTGCCATTCATTACTCCCTAGAACAGTGTCTAGACTTCCTGGAGTCGGACGAGCTTTTAGAGATTACCCCCAAAAATCTTAGACTTCGCAAGAAGTACCTCACTTCGGTCGAGCGACGCCGCCACCGCGAAGAACTCAAAAATACTTACTAAGCCAAATTACCCGCCCTACGGCGGGTTTTTTGACTCTATTCCACAAAAAAGAGGGTGACTTAGAATCACCCCCAACCAAACCAAGACAACAACCCTTTTACTGCCGTAAACCCTCCTCCATAGATAGGGAGGAACCAAGTCACCACTTCCAGTACGGCTCCCGTCCAAATCCAGAGGATCCCTGTCCAAAATTTCTCTTTTGGGTAATCAAAACGGATCAGAGGCACTCCGGTAAGTGGGCTTTCGACTATGAAAACCAACATTATTAGGAGGGGAGAGGTGACTGATTTCTCCGTCTCCGCTACAAACTTCTTTCGGAGCCAAACAAACACCTTACCATTCTTCTTTTCCAGGAAACGGTCCAGAAAACCTTTTAGGTGCTCAAACGAATCGGACTGAAGAAGGACTAGATAGAAAATCGTCCCCCAAAGCCCATACAGGCACACCATTATCAAAGCTGCAGCCCAGACTCCCCAAAGTACTTCAAGTGATACAAAGATTGTTACCCCACCTAGTTTAAATATTCCAATGTACAAGGCTACCCAGAAGGGGGCTGCCACTCTCACAATCCACCTCTTCATGGGAAACCTCCTTAAGATGTCGGCATTATATCTTATATTAAAGTCTATGTACACATTATTCTTGTAATTTGATCCTGTTACAATCAAAGAATGGCTATCGCCCAAAAGACAATCAATCACCGATTGCTACGAAGATTACTAAGTATTGGGTGGCAGTCCTGGAGTGGTTCCAAAAATAGTTTACTTAAGTTTCCTCTGTTTAATTACCGGCCCCATCTCCAAACACCTAAGGCAAGATTCCCTAAAATTATTGATCAAAAAATAAAGAGGCCTTCTTACGGCTGGTGTTCTTGGTACACCCATGGCGAAAATATCAATGAAGATATTATTCTCAGTCAAGCCAAGTGGATCGCCAAAAACAAAGAGGATCAAAAACTACCCTTAGAGTATGTTTTGATCGACGGTGGTTGGACTACCTGGGGTGACTGGCTCGAGGCAGACTTAGTCAAGTTCCCCAAAGGTCTAAAAGACACCGCCGGAAAAATAAAACTTCAACATCTAAAGCCAGGTATTTGGATGGCTCCCTTCCTAGTCCACCCCAAGTCAAAAGTCGCTCTCAACCATCCCGATTGGTTAGTTCGCCAAAACGGACGCCTTGTCGAAGGCTTCAGACTCACACCGTTCGATCACTTCTTCTCTCACCGCAAATGGATTTTAAATATCAAGAAGCCTGAGGTCAGAAAATACTTAGACCATTCCATCAATTACTTGATCGAAAAATGTGGCTTCGACCTCCTCAAGCTAGATTTTCTCTACGGTCTCCACTTTGATCCCAATCTGTCCGCCAAAGAGGCCGATAAATTCTTAAGAAATTTTTTGAATAAAATTAAAAAAAATCATCCCCACGTCTATACCATCGCTTGTGGCTGTCCCTTGTTACCCGCCGCAGGAGTAGTCGACTCCATGAGAATCGGACCGGACACTTCCATAAGTCCTTTCGTAAAGCTCTTCTCCCATCCCGTGTTTTCACGCTGGTATACGGACAATCACGTCCTTCCCACCATCACCCAGAAACTCTGGACCAAGAAACTCTGGAATGTCGATCCGGATGCATTTATGTGTCATAAGTCCCTTGGCTACACGCACCAACAATTAAAAAGATTTCAAAAACTAATTAAAAAAGGTAAAGGGAATATTTTTTTGGGCGATGATCTTACCAAGCTATCAGCCAAACGAATCAAAAAGTACCTCTCTCCCTTATTCGGCTAAACTAGCAAATAGAATTTAATATATGAAAGTATCTGTCATTATTCCAGCCTACAACGAAGAAAAATACATCAGTAAAGTCTTAGAAAGTTTAATGAATCAAACTATCCGCCCGGACGAAATCATCGTCGTGGACAATAATTGCCAAGACAAAACGGCGGCCATCGCCAAAAAGTTCGGCGCCACTGTCATCACCGAAAAGAAGCAGGGGATAACCCCGGCCCGAAATAAAGGTTTCGACTCTGCCAAGTTCGAGATATTGGCGCGATGTGACGCCGACGTCATCCTTCCCAAAGATTGGATCGCCAAAATCATCAAAGATTTTAAGAAAGGGGACATAGATGCCCTCTCTGGTCCCGTCATCTACTACGACTCCGTCCTCAAACATGTTTCCACCGTTCCTTCACGTGTCTACCTTGAGGCTCTCCGGTTTTCTACAGGGGGGAACCGCTGTCTCATCGGCATGAATATGATTCTTACCCAAAAAATCTGGAAAAAGGTCAAAAAATATGTGACTCTGGAAGACTCCCGGGTCCATGAAGATGTCGATATTTCTCTAAAAATTCTCAAAGTCGGCGGCAAAATTGGCTATGATAATTCTTTGGTCGTCAAGGCCTCGTCTCGTCGTATGGTCTCCAAACCAGGCTCTTTCTTCTTAGAATATCCCATTCGCATGCTAAAAACTTTCCTGGCCAACCGGCCTTCTAACTAGCAAACATAATACCCCATGTCATTCTGAACTTGATTCAGAATCCAGAAAATACCTGGATGCCGGATCTAGTCCGGTCATGACAATGACCTGACATCTGATTTTGAGATAACTATACTGTGACTCGGGGCGCCTGCCGGCAGGCAGGGACTCCTTTCGGTCCCCAGCCTATCGGCGGGGCCTCAAGACCTGGCTCAGCCCGCACACGTGCCGGCTTCCGCCTATCCGAGATCCGCCGTCAAACATAAAATCTCCCCACAAGGGAGAGATTTTTGTTTGTGACTC
>CAZUFH010000106.1:0-3555 GCA_964618885.1 uncultured Pseudomonadales bacterium | reverse complement strand
CCCTTTCCCGGTCCGCTGTTTTTAGCCATGGTTTTTCTGTAATAATTAATACCTTGTACGTTCACTTTAGCAACATCGGGAGTGAATTGTCAAATAGAAAGTGCTAGACTTAATAAGTTAGTAATTTTTGTAACAAATGGAAGAACAATTCCCCACAGCTAGCAGCAGACAGATGGCTTTTACTTTTTTTGTCCAGCTTTTATTAAATAGCTTGATTGTTTGGATCGCAAACACGCTTTTCCCCGCGAACATAGTACTCGGAAATGCGAACTCGAATATGACGTGGGCGCTGTTTCATAGTATGGTGATGCTGTCCCTCATTGGTACTCTCGCAGTACCACTGTTTGTGGAAGCAAGAAATGATGGGCAAGGCTCTCACGACTGCCCACTGGATGGCCGGGTACTTGGCGATTAATTTTGTCGGGCTTTGGGTAATTTCCAGATTCTCCGAACAGTTTGGTCTAGGAATTTCTGCTTGGTGGATAGTACTGATCCTCGCCGCAGTTCTCGATTTTGTTCAAGGTATGGGCATGATGCTCGTATTTCCGAAACCAAAAATGGAGGAAGTCACAGTGGTTGAGATTGTCGAGGAGATGTAACGATCCGACGACGTAAGGAGATTTTCCGAGATACAATTGGTTACCATGGCGAAGACCACCGCTGAGTTTGAGTCAGCATACCAAAAATTAAATCCGACACAGAAACAAGCCGTCGATAGTATCGAAGGTCCGGTCTTGGTCCTGGCCGGTCCGGGCACAGGGAAGACCCAAGTGTTGACAGTACGGATAGCCAATATTCTAAAAGAAACCGATACAGATCCCGGCTCCATCCTGGCCCTCACCTTTACCGAAGCAGCAGCCAAAGAAATGAAGGAGCGTCTCGTCCGACTCATCGGGAAGGATGGGTATCATGTGAAGATCGGCACCTTCCACGCCTTTTGTTCCGATATCATCAGCGAAAATCCGGAGCGATTCAACCGTACCAGGGGACTCCAGAATGCATCCGAGCTGGAAAAAATTCAGATCCTCAAAGAGATCTTGGAAAACAATTCTTTTATTCTGCTCAAGCCACCGGGCGACCCTCTCACCTACCTCACTGCGGCGCGCGATAGTATTTCGGACCTGAAGCGCGAGGGTGTCACCGTCACCAAGTACGCAGAGCTGGTCAATATTCTCCAGGAAGAGTTTGAGATTGAAAAAGACAATCTCAAAAAAACGGCTTTCATTGAAAAAGAAAAACTGGTCAATAAAAATATAGATCTCCTCGATATCTACGAAAAATACGAGAAGAAACTGGCCGAGATTGGCCGGTTCGATTTTAACGACATGATTAACTGGGTAGTGGAAGCCTTGGAGGAAGACGAGGACTTTGCTCTCAAGTACCAAGAAGACTATCAGTACCTCCTGGCCGATGAGTATCAAGACACGAATACCTCTCAGAATCGCCTGCTCTTTAGCCTCACTTCTCACTGGGGCGAGGAGGCCAATATTTTCTGCGTGGGCGATAATAACCAATCGATTATGCGTTTTCAAGGAGCGTCCAAGGAAAATATTCAGCAGTTTAAGAAACACTTTCCTCTCCACACAGAAGTGACTTTGACGGAGAACTACCGCTCGACGCCGACCATTCTAAATTCTTCAGCCAAGCTTCTGGGGGAAACTCCTCTGAATCCCACAGTTAGTTTCAAAGATCTCCCCATCAAGGTAGCGAAGTTTACTTCACCAATCCTGGAAGACGAGTTCATCGCCGAGTCCATCAGGCAGAAAATTAAGAAAGGAAGGAAGCCTAGAGATATCGCCGTGATCGTCAAAGAAAATAAAGACATCGAGAACCTCTCGAATCTTTTTAAGCAAAAGAATATTCCTTACCGTCTCCAAGGAGGAACAAATATTCTAAACACAGCCTTAGTGGCTCGGTTTCTAAAAATCTTGACGGTAGTCACCACTCTCCGTGGCCCGGTGGATGATCTAGACCTCTTCACCGTTTTAAATTATGAATTTTTTGGGTTGAACCCTTTGTCTGTTTTGAAGATCGCGCGAACGGCGTATCAGAATAGAGAAACATTGGCCGATACCCTGCTGGACGCTCATCCGGAAGTAGATGACAAAGTGATCGATGTATGGCAAAGCCTTATTAGCTGGAACCGAATTAGCGTCACGCAGACTCTGACAGAAGTTTTCCAGACAGTCTTGCAGGAGTCAGGAATTCTGGAGCACATTCTGTCTCTACCTCAGCCGGTGATCGAGCTAAATCGCTTTGGAACTCTCTTTGAAGATGTAAAAGAACAAGCGATGTCTTTCCCAGGAATTTCCCTACCCGAGTACGTCTTCAATCTCAATGTCATGGAAGAGAATCACATTCGTCTGGAGGAGCAGTCACTTCTCGAAGATATCGACGCCGTCACCTTGACCACCGCCCACAAAGCGAAAGGTCTGGAGTGGCACACGGTATACATCTACAAGTTTGCCGATTCTTACTGGGGGAACAAGCAGAAGAAACAAATGATCAAACTTCCCCCCGGTATTATCCAGGAAAAAGTGGATAGTGAGGATAAGAATGGGGAGGAGCGCCGTCTCTTTTATGTCGCGATGACGCGGGCGAAGCAGCAGCTGTATCTCACCGGTTCAGCGAAGTACCCGAACTCAGCGAAGATGATCTTCCCCAGTATTTTTTACGAAGATCTGCCGAAGGAGAACTTGAAGAAACTGAAAACCAAGAAGTACGAGACGAAAGCCGAGAAAATTCTGGCCGAGCAGCTCACCAAGTCACCTCTTCCAGTACTCCATGAAGGAGAGAAAGAGTATCTCACCGAAATCATTAAGAACTTCAAGCTCTCACCCACCTCACTCAATACTTTTCTCACCTGCCCTTACAAATTTAAACTGGACCACTTGTACAAAATCCCCAGGGCGAAGGCTTCGGCTATGTGCTTTGGAACGGCAGTGCACAAGGCACTGGAGAACTTGTATCTCGAGCTACAAAACACCGGGAAGTTGGAGCCCAAGGAAGACTTCCTCCGAGACTTCGAAGTTTCGCTTAGAAGTGAAATTATTTCGGACGTGGACTACAAAGCCAGACTGGATCATGGCCGGAAAGTGCTCCCTGCTTATTATGATTTTTACGAGAAGGAGTTTGCCCCGGCTCTCCACACCGAGAAGAAGTTTGGTGAGTCACTGTTTGAAATTATGCTAGATGATATTCCTCTATCGGGTAAGGCGGACCGAATAGATCTGGTTGATGAAGACAGGCTTGCCTCGCCGAAGCTCGGAGAGCACAGGCGGGTGAGGTTCATCGATTACAAAACCGGGAAAGTGAGGACAAGAGGAGAGATAGAGGGCACGACCAAGAATTCCGACGGTGGTTACAAGAGACAACTAATTTTCTACCACCTCCTGGCGGAACTGGATAAATCTTTTGATTACCGGATAGTCCAGACCGAGCTAGACTTTATTGAGCCGAAGAATGGTGAGTTTAAGAAGGAAAGATTCAATATTACGCCGGAAGAGGTTACAGACTTGAAGCAAGTCATCCTCGACTCCATGGCCCAGATCCGCG
>CAZUFH010000105.1:0-3596 GCA_964618885.1 uncultured Pseudomonadales bacterium | reverse complement strand
AAACCAAAGTCGAGTACGACCCCTCTCAGACCACCCTAGACTCCATCCACTTCACCATCCGCGATCTGGGGTACAGTATTTTGTAATTGCACCAGTTTCGCTATTCTTTCCTCGACATTAGCAACTATCTCCCGTCTGCGTTTATTCAGCAATTCACTAGACATCAAGTTTTTTAAATACTCTCTCAATTCCACCTCTTCCATCTTTTTGCCATTTATGACCATACTGCCTACAATTTCAAAGGCATTTGGGTTCCAAGCCCAAAATGGAACATAGTTGTATGTATCAGGTTTCGTTATTTTATCCATAAATTTTTTGTCGTACACCCCTCCAATTGACACCTTATTTTTCAACCCCAACTCTTGAATTCTTCTTTCCCATTCTGGAAAGAATATTTCCGCACCAAATCCTAAATTATCTCCATCAGTTAATAAACACATATCCAAGTCACTTTCCTCATTTGGCTGTTTTTCCGGATCAGTCATACTTCCAAAAATAATCGCTCCCACCATAGGAATCCCTGTTTCCTTTCTCAGGAAATCGACTACTGCCCTGACATCATCATTAGCCTTATTTATTGATTCACCGCTTCGTCTTTCTCGACTTCCCAATAAAGTCTTAATTTTCTCTTCAATTTTCTGGGGAACCTGATAAATTTCGCCTGTTTTTTATCAATATATCCAAATTTTCCAATCTGCTCCTCAAAGCGCTTAATTAACTCCCCCATTATCACTTCATCTGCTTTTCGAATTCGAACTGGATCAATTATCTGCTTACTGACCAAGTCATTAATAAATTTTGCTATCTGAATATCTGCCCACGACGCTTCAACTGGTTTTTCTCCAATTTCCATTCCCCAATTATAATCCATCCACTTCACCATCCGCGACCTCGGCTATCAAATAATATAAGACCTTCAAGGACTGTCCTCGCAGACACCTAGATGCCTTTAGGGTCTATCAAGTCCAGCTTCATCTTCCGAAAATCATCATCATAGCTAAATACTTTTACGCCTTTAGGAATACTGGAAGCTATCAAACAGTCAGAAAACTTAACCTTGTACTTATTCAAATATCCCAATGCCAACTTTAGATTGGTTCTATCTACGACCACACATCCTCTCGTCTTGGCTATTTTTTTGACAACAGTCATTATCAATTCGGTATCTTTTTTGTAAACTGACTTCAACACAAAAGCCATTTCCAAAAGTACCACACTCGATAAATACAATGTTACTTCACCTCTGGATACCGCTTCAAAAAAACTTGAGACTTGTTCAAATTTACGCACATCATCTTGAATTACATATCGCACCAATACGTTGGTATCCACAAAAACTCTTACCATTTTGAATAGTCCACCTCATCGCGGATGTTATCTACATCAACAGGTCTAATCGGTTTAGACCCCTTAAATATCCCTGCCAGACTCAATATGTCGCTTTCGTCTGGCTCCAAAATTATTATTTTTCTCTTCCCTATCATTTTAGCAGTTATCTTCGCTTTTCCATGTTTTGTCATACCAAGATACTTCCGAATACTTACCGGAATACTTACCTGGAACTTGGGGGTTATCGTTACACTTGTTTCCATAAACCTATACTATAGCAATAGCCCTAGCTTGTCAATAGCTCTCATAAGCTATTGCAATCCTCATCTAAAAGGCACCTTTCAACAAGTCAGTGGGGCGCACATCAGCCTCCACCTCCTTTTGTTTTAACGCGACTCCTCTTTGTTCAGACAGCTTTATAGCTTCCACCAAAGAAGCCTTTTCGGTCTGCCGACGTATATCATATCTGTGAATGTGAGTACCAACTGTATTAAAACCATCTTTTGACGTTGCTTCAATATAAAAATTTGAAACCTTCATCTCTTTTGGAAAACTAACTTTTATGTCGTCGCCCAACCTCGTCCAATTAATAGCATTAGGAATATCTTCAGTTTGTATCCCAACGTCGTTGAAACCATCACCCTCCACAGAGAAGATGCCATCAACAGTAAGAAAAACAACTTCTCCTGGCCAAAACTTCAGTTCGGTTTCATTGGCCTTTTTTGCATCCACAGGATTTAATATAAGGTAAGGCCTACCTTTACTATCCACTTTCTGAATAAAGGCATGAGTATTTATTTCTTGGCCGTCTTTAGAAGTACACATATCCATCACTTCTTTATTCCATTTTTGATCTGGCGTAAGCCCCTGCAAAAACTTCTCTTGATTTCTTTTCAATTCAAGATCAGTCATTGCCTTAGTCATTGAATCCTTTAAGTCAGGATTCTCTATTCCTAAATTTTGCATGTCGGCCAAGTCTACAGCTGTAGGTATATCAGTAACTCTCTTGTTTGGATCTCCCCCTTCATAAATGCTTGTTTTAATCTCTTCCATATCTCCCATCTTCACACACACACACACACCCTTTGTCAATTTTTTTCTTCCTAGCACCTGCGAGGACTGTCCTCGCAGGTCTTCTATCTTCTCTTCCTCAGTGTCACCACCCAGGCAGAGCCAAATTCTTCCGGGACCACCACCGTCCGGGCATCGGCTATTTCCAGCTTAGTTTCTACATTTTCTTCCACCTTCTCCCAAGCTATTTTCAATTTATTCCAAACCTCGGTCACTTTTTCACCTTCTGTTTCCACCCAGGTTTCCAATAGTTTCTCCACTCCCACAAACTTTCTCATGGTATTCACCAAAGAGCCCAACTGTTTCACTTTTAGCTCTGGCCTTGGTACCACCAGTGTTGCTTCACCACCAGGAGTTAAAATTCTTTCCACTTCTTGGATTGCTCGCTCAAGATCAGGCCAGTGCTCAAATGTATGCAAGGAAATGATCACATCTACCGATCTGGGGGCTACTGGTAAGTCCTGCAGCTCTCCTGCCAGCAGTCCAGCGCGAATCTTATTATTGCGCACGATCCACTCACTAATATCCATGCCAAAAACTTTTTCTCCAAACCGGTCTCGAAGAAACGGCATGAGGGACCCCGATCCCACCCCCAGCTCCAGCACTCTTTTTCCATCGGAATAACTTGGATACTTTTGCTTCAAAATTACCAGGTATTCTTCAGCTATGCCTCTAGACTGAACCCTTCCGTAGTCTTCACTGTATAGACCCACTACCCCCCTCACATGATCCAATCCGGGTACTATGGCCGATGCTACTTGCATTTACTTGTCTTCGCCCTTCACGTCTTTTAGATAGGCTTTAAATTCTTCCCACACTTTTTTCCAGTCTCCACCAGCCGCCTCAATCTCTTTGAAAATCATTTCGACGTCTACCAATATCTGGTCCTCTTTTACAATCATCTTTGTTTTAGCCATATCTTTTTACTTTTTAATAAATCTATCATATACCATCCCTCGTGGGTGCGGGCACCTGCCCGCCCCCCTTTACTTTATTGTCTTGAGTTTTTGATTCCTCGAGTTTTTGAGTTTTTTACTTGTACGCCACCGGCACTTCGGTCAGGACTACACCTAGTGACATGCGCCTAGCCTTGACATCCAAGTTTTCGACGAACACTTCTACCGCCTCACCCATCTTAAATTCTTTATCGGCCGGCTTCTTGGAAATATGGATCAAACCATCGACTCCTTTATCAA
>CAZUFH010000104.1:0-3598 GCA_964618885.1 uncultured Pseudomonadales bacterium | reverse complement strand
GTCCGGCTAATATTCCACCCACCTCAGGCGTAAGCTGGAGTACATTAGTCGAAAAATATACAGATAAAAAGAACCATACCAAGCTAAATAAAATCAAATCTTCAGCGGATTTGATGACTCTCTTCATAAGCCACGATACAAAAAAGTGGCCCACAACATTAATTACCAGAAAGATCAATACAATTTTAAAGAGTAAAATTTCTAAGCTCCCCAGGCTAAAACCGCCTTTGAAGCCTGGGACCAAAGCCAGAATTACAATTGCCGTCAGATCTTGAAGTAGCAATACACCCAAACTAATCTTACCCACGTAGCTATTCAGGTCTTTATCTTCCGATAATTGTTTGACCACCAAAATAGTACTGCTAAAAGTAAGTGCCAAGGCAATTATCAAAGAGGGTAAGAAGCTTAGCTTGAGGACCAAAAGAGAAAAGCCGACAAAGATGGCTACCAAGAAAGCAGCCTGAACCAGGAAAAGTTTTATGACCACTTTACCCGAAAGTCTTATTTCTTTCCAGTTCATCTCCAATCCGACCAAAAACAAAAGTAAGGTTACCCCTAGAGTCGAAAAAAGTTTCATCATTTCGACACTCTCCAAACTTAGAATTCCTGTCATCCCAATTACCAATCCAGCCAGCACCTGACCGACGAGCGATGGCAGTTTAAAGAATCGAAATCCAATTCCAAACAAAACCGCCAACACAAAAACCACCATCATCTGAACTAAGAAAATATCCATTAAATTATTCTAACACCCACGCCTCCGTCATTGCGAGGAGTGTGTTCACGACGTGGCAATCTCCGTTAGTGACGTAAGAAACTTCTCACAATCCGCCGGTAGTGGGGCAGTCACCAATATCTTTTCACCACCAAAAGTCGTAAATCCAATTTGCTCCGCATGTAAAAAATGATGATACAAATACTTTCTGTCTTCCTTCGAAAACTTTGAATTTAAATACTTGAAATCCGAAAAAATTGGCCAACCCAAAAAAGACATATGAACTCGAATTTGATGAGTTCTGCCTGTTTTTAAGTTTAGCCTTAGCAAAGTGAGGGCGTCTTTCCAGTGTTCGTGTCCAGGATAGTTAAAACGCTTTTCCACCCTCCAAGCCGTGACTGCTCTTTTACCTTCATAGTGCACTTGCCATTTTTCCCGGTCGTACAAGCTTCGTTTCAGAGGCAGTACTACTTCGCCTTCAGCTGGCTCCACCCTACCGTGCACTAAGGCCAAATATGTCTTGGTGATCTTCCGATCTTTAAATAATCCCAAATAATATCTTAGAGCTTCCGGATTCTTGGCAATCACCAAACACCCACTTGTCTCTTTATCCAGACGGTGGCACACCCCACTCCTCTGCCAATAAACATTCTCATCATTTTGAGTTTTTTCAGTTTTAAGTTTTTGAGTTTTATACCATCCCCGCTCCTCCACCCAGTCTTGTACCGTGTTTCCCTTTATCGAAGCTGCTCTATTTACCACTACATCCACCGGCTTATTGATCACCAGAGTGTCCGCATCTTCGTACAAAATAGGAATTTCCATCTACCCTAGTATACCCCGTCATTGCGAGGACCCCGACTTGGCGTGGGACGTGGCAATCTCACTCCATAAATAACTCAATGTTCCTCCAGTGATCAGCGCATCCGACAAGTTGAAGCTAAAAGGCAAAAGAGGAAGCCGGATATAGTCCCAAACACTACCCATCAGGAGTCTTGGCCAGAGATTTCCAAGTCCTCCCAAAGCTAAAGCCCACAAACCCAATCGGAAATTACCTTTCCAAGACGTCACCAAAAACCAAGCTGTAAAAACAAGGTAAATACCCACGGTCACTACTCCACTCATACTGGGAAAGAGCCCAAAAGAAATACCTTCATTGGCCACCCCCACCTCAACACTCCGAAAATACCTCTGGAGGATTAAGTCCGATATAAAAACCATGACTAAAAACACAATGGTTGTACGTTTTGAGTTTTTGATTTTTTGAGTTTTATTTACCCCTCTTCTTCTCCAAAGTCGACTCACAAGAGACACAAAATTCAGCCGTCGGATTCACCGCCAATCGGTCAGTATCAATCATCTTCTTGCAGTTTCCGCAGATGCCATACTTCCCCAGTTTGATTCTTGTCAAAGTCTTTTTTATCTCAATTATTGACCGTGTTACCTGCTTTCTCATAGCCGAGGAACGATCATGTTCTACATTCTCGGCTACATCAGAGTCCACCGAGTTGTCGTTATCCCGGTTCCCCACGATAAATGGGTCTTCTTTTTTTAGGTCATTTTTGGTTTCCTTTAGCCTACTTTTCTCCCCTTTTAGATACTTAATTAAAGGCTCCAATACTGATTTAGGGAACTTGATTTGATTATCTTCCATGTTTAAAAATATATTTAATATCTTCGGCTACTGTCCTGCCAGACCTAATATACACTAAAACCAGGCCTCCCACCAACAATAGCCCTCCCCAAGCCATGCTACCCCAAGATATTTGCCTTAATATCAATCTTTCTAAGATATACGCCACACCCAAAAAAGAAATGGTAAACCCCGAGATGAGACCGGATCGTGAAGAAGTTCTTTTGCCACGATACCAGCCATAAGTCCGATATTTATCTTCCACATTCCAGAAAAGGAGAAATAAGAGTAGCTGTATCAAAGCCAGTATCAGATAAACCCAAGAAGTGGTCAATAAAAACAAACCAGATAAAAAAATCGCTCCTCCAGACAAGATACCCAACGAAGTAAAATCGAACCAATCCAAAAACCGCCCTTTAACCCGCCTCACCAAAAAAAATAATCCCAGTGAAATTCCCATGATTGCTCCCCATCTGTCCAAGCCAGGATAGTTCGTGAGTAGCATAACTCTCGGAAAGTGGTTCCAAAATGTAGACATGTTCAAAGCCACATATGCCAATCTTCCGACTATAAAAGCCCAAAAAGCAGACATCACAATGCTATCCAGAATATGAAAATCTTCAAAATGAGCTTCGACTGCTTTTTTATAAAATACAAACGACCCCCAAAGGAAAGAAAACACTGTCAGTAGACCAAAACCATAGATAGAAAGATCATTGATTCGAATTACCGCTTCATTCATAACTAGAGTATACTAAAAAAGACACTGTCATTCCCGACCTGATCGGGAATCTATACAAATAAGTTTCCATGTTATCGATTGCTCATGGACCAACCGGCGCCCTGATCGCCTCCAAAATTCCTAATCCATACATTAGTATTCCTCTCATTCTTGCCTCACATTTCTTGGAAGATCGTGTGCCTCACTGGGACGTCGGGCAAGGCCTCACCAGCCAAAAAAAGAGTAAGAGGTCTGCCTTCATCCAAGAATTATTTTTCGACTTTCCCCTATCCATTCTGATCGTCTATCTATTCTTTCAAGTCGGCCGGCCCTTCGACTGGCGTCCCTGGCTGGGCTGGTTCCTTGGTCTCCTCCCGGACTTCATCGAGTTTCCTTATCTATTTCTAAACCAACGAGGGCAATTCATCAAAAAATTCGCTACTTTCCATACTTGGTGCCATCGTTCTACTCCCCACCGCTTCTGGGGTCTTCTTCCCCAGTTCCTAGTTCTACTTGTGATTCTGCTTCT
>CAZUFH010000103.1:0-3618 GCA_964618885.1 uncultured Pseudomonadales bacterium | reverse complement strand
TTTCATTTGAGCGGGGGCCTCTGTTATCGTTCTTTCCGGCAAAACAGTTACTGCACAACACCGGCTTACCATTGGTCGGTCGGAAGGGGACTTCGCACCTCTCACCACACTGGTCACAGGTAGCGCTAAACATCTGTCTATCGGAGAAGTTTGGGCGTCCTTTCGGAGTACTATAGCTAGACTCTCTGGAACCACCACCGTTAGTCTCAAAACACTTACTACAGAACACCTCTTTGCGGCCATTTGGCTTAAAAGGTACTTTGCATGCCGCGCCACACTGAGCGCAGGTCGCATCGAACATTGCTGGTCTGTCCTGAGAAGATCCAAATGATCTTTCTGAACCTCGAGCATTAAAGTCGCGTCTTCCATAATTTCCTCCACCAAAACTGTCTCCCCCTCGGTTTGAATATGTCATAACCTATATTATAGCACAGATTGGATCTTGTAATTTGCTTTTGCAGTGCTATGATCCTCGCATGATCGAAATAGATATCTCCTGGGGAAAAGAGAGGGGCCGGCATTTGTTTGAGACCTCGGACCAGGCCTCCAGAATGGTGGCTGAAAGGATTACTTTGGAGGAGCTAGGCTTAAAACTTATCAATCTGCCGCTTTGCACCGAAGGTCAAGCTGTATATATTGAAGAAATTATTCCCCGGGCAAAGGAAGGCTTTGCCCTGGCTCTTAGAGGCGAGAGAATAGCGAGAGGTGAGATTCAAGGTCTCTTAAAGTACACCACACCAGAGTCCACTACCGGTATTTGGAGTAGTTTGAGTCTCACCGAAAGACAAAACACTCTTCCCGAGTACCATCATGTCCTTGCCTCACTAGGCTTACTACTGGAAATGGGTAGGGTATCGTACTTTGACTTTACTTCTCCACCACCGGATATTGACACCAATCTCGGAAAAACCGAAACTTACTGGAACTCAAATACCACAGCCGAACATCTCTGGACTCTCATGGAGGAGCTAGAAAGAAGTATTCGCGCGGCCCTCTACCAAAACGAACCCTTAGGAACCGAGAGCCTCTTAAAAGTCGGTCACTTTTTTTCGGCCGGTAAAGAAGTCGCTCGAGCCTTCAACGAGTAAATAGCACAAAGCCCCTATACAGATAGGGGCTTTGTCTAATTGACAGAGTTCTCTATGGACTTATCAAAGTTAAACCAGGATTGGTTCCTACTTCATACACCGTCGCAGAAGTTCCGCCATCATTTTGAACAATAGCTGTATTGGAAGTAGATTCCAACATGGCATTGAGTTCGTACGTGGATCCATTGCTCTTAAAACTGTAGACCATCGCTCCTGCAGCAATTTGTGTAGTGCCGTCGGATAGAGTGGTTACTACTGTTGCCGTCTGTCTAGGATCTATTGGGAGCACCGAGAGGTACTTCGACACGTCAATTCCTAAATAGTTGGTATCGCTAGTAGTATCTCTTACACCGGTCGATGCACCGGTAAACGGTGCCGCCAAGGTACCAGGGAGCACTCCACCTTCAGCAATTGCCAAATCAATGGCCTTTCGCATGGTAGCCAGGTCAGACAACCTGGTGGTATCGCGACTCTTTCTTTGAGCTTCAGCCGGATTAATAGCAAGTACGACCAAAGTCGCCAAAATACTCAAGATTGCAATCACTACCAAGAGTTCAATTAGGGTAAAACCTTTCATTATTTTATTCATTCATTATTCACCACCTTTCATTTTTATTAATTACTAATTATTGATTATTAATTGTTTTTTGAAATTAGTCAAAAGGCTCAATTCGGGCTACCGGCAGATTAGATTGAGGAACGGATTTAATCGAGTTTCTGAGAACGTCTAAATTGGTCTGTTTTACCGTGGGAGCATTGAGCTCTATCGTAAGAGGCGCTTCGGGCAACTTCTGTAATGACCACAAACGGAAGCCGATAAAGCCCCAGAACAGCATCCAGACTAGAATGGTCAGCCAAATTTCAAGTTTTAGAGTCAGACTAAGTTGGATTTCTTGTTCTTTAATATTCATCTTATTTTTTTTCAGTATTCATCATGAGAGACCCGTTCACAATCGCCTTGACACCAGTCTTAGTCTCCTGATTCAAAATTGTAATTTTATCGATTTTGAAGTAATAGGGAAGGGCGGTCAGACGGGCGAAGAATCTTGTCAAACCCTGAAAAGGTCCTTCCAGAGTAATTTCCATTCCCAACCCTAAAATATTTTTTCCGGAGACGTCTCGCGCTTTCGGAAAATCATCAAAGTGATTCGCAATCGTCAGATCTGAATCTTTTGCCAAAGTCTCCACCAGAGTGGCATAAGCCGCCACGTCCGATTCACTCATGGGCAATGTCCTTAAATATGTTGAGGTTTCACTGGTGAGAGTTGGTAACAAAACAGAAAGATCTCCTAGCTTACTAATATTAGTTTCTTGCCTGCTCACCTCCAGTTGAAGCTTCCTTGTCTCTTTAATATTATTTTCGGTTTGATAAAACAAGAAGCCAGCACCCACCATCAATAAAATTAAAAAGATCAGATGAAACATCGGCAGCTTAGTTTTCATTTTGTCGATACATTAGCTATTCTAAAGGTAATTCCAGTGTCTTTTTCCAAGCTCCCAAAATAGAGCTTCCCATCCGCAAATCCGGGGTCAGCCAAAAGACTGCTATAAAACCCCAATACCAGATCTCTTGAGATGGCTGAGCCGGTGATGACCCAAGAACTACCAGAGTCGGAAAGCTTTCCGGAAAGAGGATTACGGCTCATTACAAAGCTCGTCAGGGTTATGCCTGTAGGAGTATAAGACGATAACTTCCTAAGGACGTTTTCCTCACCCCCCGTCACTTCTCTAAGAGTCACGAGCTGCCCTGTGATCTGATTGAGCCTCTCTACTTGAGCAAACAAACTTAGACTCTCGGATTTTTTAAGCTGCTCGTCATACCGATTAAAGAGAGTCCTCAATCTGAGCTGTCTAGCTAAAGCTTGTTGGTCCAAATAATACAATCCCCCCAGCCCCAGCACCGATAAAAGTATTAGCCCGTTCATCAGAAATTTCCATGATCCAACTAGACGCTCCCTTATTCCTTCCAGTCTAAATTCTATCGGCAAAAGATTCAGTGTGGGTTGTGCATCAAACGAATGTAAACACAGTCCGTGAGAGGTGTGCAACAAAGTATGATTTTGTACCTCTGTCTTTGCGAGTCTACTGATAGCTTTGACCACCGCTATCTTCTGTCCTTTAAGATCCAATACTACTTGATCTATGCTCTGTCTGGACCCGGAAACGATCACTCCCGACACCGGCCTGTTAGGATGTTTAGAGTTAGCAAAATTAATGTATGACATGATTGTTTTAGAGACATCACCGGCCTTATCTATTTCCACTTGAGGCAAAAAATCTGAAAAACGCGGGTTTCCACTGGTGATGTATGAAAATACTCCAAAATTTTCCCCCAAATAAACCAAAAGTTGATCTTTTCCTCGAAGCTGATTCTGTTCAATAATCCTAATATTCGCAAATACTGCCGGTTCAACCGCAATTACTCTGAGCCCCACCGAACTACAAACAGAGACACAAGTATCAATAATCAATCTGGGAATCGCTGCCAAAAGTACTTCTATCTGACCATCACCAGATTTTCCAATTATTT
>CAZUFH010000102.1:0-3651 GCA_964618885.1 uncultured Pseudomonadales bacterium | reverse complement strand
TAACTTTGTCATATATTTCAATATAACACAGCTACACACATGTAACTATCTTTACTTAAAGTCTACTTTGTTTTCTTCAAGACTTTATCTTTTAGCCCTAGAAGCTCTAGCCCCTTAAGGATCATTAGCGCATCATGCATATACTCCGTTTCTTCTCGAGACACGGTAGGGAACTGTAAAAAGTCATTTTGGTCTTTCCCCGGCATAAAAATAATTGCCTGGCCAGGTTCTGCACCCGGCTTAACGTTTCCTTTACCAATGGAATCCACTGCCTTGGCCCACCATCCTGGTGCCACCAAAGCTGGGTTATGAGTAAAAGCATTGCTTGCATCAAAGAACTGTGCCGCCCCTGCATTAGCCATATGTGAGCCCACCACTGCCCCCGGCTTTTCGTGGATATGAAGATCATACAGTCTTTGAAGTGCCCATTCCGGCTTCGATCCCGATCCATGGCCTTCCGCCTTATCGGCAGTTACGATCGGATAAAGCGTTTTTCTACCATTACCAGGTCCAATCGAAAGTTTCAATAGAGATAAATGATGAATCAAGGGAATTCCCGTTTCTGTTGCTACATACGATCCTGGAGCTACCGGCAGTTGTTCCGGTTCTTTCCCCACCTTTCCTTTCCAGGCATTTTGGCGCATCGATTCACACATCATAATTGCCAAGGTTTGATAATTTGTTTTATCACCTTCTTTTCCTATTAGTTCCACAAATTTATCCAAAACGTCGATTCTATCAGGAAGCCTTCCAGCCTCTCTGTCTATCATATTTCTCAAAAAGAGAACCAGTCGGTGAGGATTTTCTGCTACGTCTCTCATAAATCCTTGCAAATCCTTAAACCCCTCCAAAGTAGATCCAATCCTCGCATTTGCCACCAGTTCCAAAGCTACCGGTAAATTAGTTTTTATATCCAAATTCAAGGTACTGTAAGGTGCTTTCATCTCAATTTGAGAATAAGGATTTTTAATTGTTTCACCTCCCACAGTTACCTTTCCTACCGGCCTATCCTCAGCATATCTAGCCCCCAATCTATTGGAACCAGTCGGATAGGAAATCGAAGGTCCTTCCTCGACCCCTTTTTTCTTATCATGAATCAACTGCAGTAGTTCTTTTCTCTCTCCCAGCTGCTCCACTCGGTCAAGCAAATTTACCGCATCAACCGTTATTTGCCCCTGTTGCAAATTAGCAAAAGGAATATTCATCGCCTCTCTTCTTCCTCGTTTGGGGATGTTCGTAAAGCCCTCTCCTTGGGGATGTGGTCTGGATAACCCCAGTTGAGTTCCAAATAGATCCGGGGCCAAATTCTCATTTGTCCCCTTTAGAGTACCGGCAGAAATATAAAAGACTTTACGTTTTGCTCCGGCATAGACTTCTTCAGCTACCTGCATTTGGTGAATATGTCCCGCCACCGACCCATCCGGCCTGCTGCTTTCGGAAGTATTTTGCATTACTACTCTTTGACCATCTACTTCATCCCAACGACTTCCTTTGGGTGGGTTATGCCACACTTTTGTAGTCTCCATATACCCATTTGGGTATTTAACTACCAAATTTCCACCGTTTTGGATGATCTTAATGTCAAGATCCCCAATCATCGCCCTCCATACATTCAAAGTCTTCTCGGCGAGCCAACCTGGATGTCCCCAATACTCAGAGACCATACCCAGTATTCTTCCGGCTTCCGCCAGCGGTTCAAAGTACATCATCCTCATAAACTCTATCTGTTGCTGAGCATCTAGGTCAGCCTTAGCATCTATTGACTGTGAATATTTTCCACCGGACCAGCCCTCTATCTCATCTCCTGCAAAAATAACCATCACGTCCGGATTTGACAATACATAAAGCAAAAGCTCATCCATCTTATCCATATCCGCAGACGTGCTACCCAAATGCCAGTCTGAGAGAACCAAAATTTGCTTAGGCCGCATATCCTTCACTTCATGAACCACAAGGAGTTTACCTCGGTTATCAATTTCCAATCTCTGCCCACTCTCCATATGAGTTCTATAGTCACCTATGCGCACCTCTCTCGACCTATCTGGAGGATAAACACTTACAGTCCTCAACAACTTCTCCGCTTCTGGTTTAGGCATTTATTTAATTTTTATTTTAATAAAAAATTACTTTCTATTACCGTATTATAACCATCGAAATCAAAAGATCAACATGACAATTTCTGACCCATATATTTGTAAATAATCACTCATTACAGCCTCAATTTTCTATCACAAACAACCTTATAATTAAACGAACAAATTAAAGACCTTCACTCAGAAACTCTTCCATCATCATCTCCACCTGTTCGGCATTCTCCGCTGTCATTAGTTTTTTCCGAAGACCAGACGACCCTTCAAACCCTCTGGCGTAACAGGCCAAGTGCTTCCTCATAGGAAAAAACTGAAACGCCCTACTGTCATTGCGAGGAATGTATTCATGACGTGGCAATCTCACTCCACCAACATTGATTTCATTAAATACTTCTTCGTACTTCTTAGCATGCTCCACCATTACCCCCAATTTCTCCTCTAATGTTATTGTGTCACTGTGACACTGTGTCACTTTCCTCAGTGCCCACGGATTCCCCATTGCCTCTCTCCCTATAAGTACTCCATCCATCTTTCCAGTCAATTCTATCTCTAATCCTGTCTTAGTCACCACCCCAAACTGAGATCTGTCATCTGAGACCTGCAATCTACTTATATCCCCATTCCCCAAAAACTTCGCCCCACCCTCCCTAATAATTTCCCCAGCCTTAAACAAAATTTCCCAATCCGCTTCCCCTGAATATAGTTGTTTAAAGGTTCGGCCATGCATGGCGACAGCCGGCAGCTTCATACCAGCAAGAGTTATCCACCACTCCTCGTCTGGTTTATCACTTCCTATCCTTGTCTTCACGCTTACTGGTATCTCAACATTTTGATTTTTTGAGTTTTCGGTTTTTTGAGTTTTTAGCCAATCATTAACCCCTTTCCTCGTCGCCTCCACCACTTCCACTGCATTACATTTATCCCGTATCAGTCCAGCACCTCCGCCACGCTTTTCCAGGCCGGGAGAGGGACAACCCATGTTGATATCTATCCCATCAAAACCGAGGTCGCAAATAATCTTCGCCGCTTCGTAAAAAGCTTCCGGGTCACTCCCAAAAATCTGAGCAATCACCGGTCTTTCAATCTCTCCGTAATTCAATTCATTCCAAATTCTATGATCCATCTCACCCCGTTTTTTGATCCTCCACAGTCCTTCAGCACTCACAAACTCGGTATAGATTATGTCTGGTTGGCCGTATTTTTTGGCAATAAAACGCATTGGAGCATCCGTCACCCCATCCATCGGCGACAGTCCCACAATCGGACCTTCTATGGTATTCCAGAAAAAATCCTTATTCACCCGTCTATTTTATCACCCAATGTCATTGCGAAGCACGAAGTGCTATGGCAATCTCCTTCCATCAACTTATCTTCTCTCCGTCGCCCCAACTTTGACTAGTTCCTCGTTCACTCGTAACCCCTGGCTACAGTTTGGAGGTCCAAAAATTTGCCTGACACAACCAATCCAGACATAATAGCCAGTATCACCTTCTTTACTTACTACCACCTCTCTACCTTCTACCATCTGAGAAAGTAAGAACATGGCCGCTTCGTACTTTTC
>CAZUFH010000101.1:0-3691 GCA_964618885.1 uncultured Pseudomonadales bacterium | reverse complement strand
TAGCACTTCTTGATATGCTTAGGTTATGAGCCCTCTTGAACAATTTTTTGCGATCAGTTTATTTGTTCAGATCGCGCACGCTATTGAAGAGCTTTCAACCGGCTTCCACAAAAAATGGTATGTATTCAAGATGCCGTTTTGGGTATTTCTAGCATTTGAAGTAGTTTTTGAGAGTTTTTGGATTGCAGTGTGGCTTTTTCAGGATTTCCCAAGTAGGGCTTACCTCCAAGCATTCTTCCTTGTTCTCATGTTCGCCAATGGAGTTCAACATATTGTGTGGTCTGGAAACGTTAAAAAGTATATACCTGGTTTAATTACGGCGCCAGTTCACATTATTGTTTTCCTAGTGTTCTATTTCAGAACTATTCTCTAAGTTTTCTTTGTTTACCAAAAACCTCCTGAAACATGCAGAAATCGACACTCTTAAGATGGTTTTTAAACTCAGTCAGTTGTAAAATTAGTTGAGGAGTAATGGAAGACCGGAGTATGATTTTGACAGCAGTGGGAAATGTCATATCAGATTGGCTTAGAAGATATGATTTGATATGGTCATCCAGGCTAGGCAGGTTCGAGCAAAGTACGGTGACCAGCTCATTTTGAAAAACGAGACTGGGATTAGCCTACTACTGAAGTGAGTTCGGAACAAAAAACTGACAGTAGGTTTAAACTCACAAAAGATTTACGTGTTACTCGTGAAAGAAAAATCTATTTCTTGGTTTTAGATGCCATCGAAATTATGAATTTAAGTACCCCAAAGACTACTAGAATGCGGATAAGTACACTGAGCCAAATTTCCAGCATTGATGAACCACCTGTTGAAATCGCTCTCAAAGCGGGTGAAGACCAAAACAGTCCTAATATTATGGAAACTAACACAATCTTTGTATTATTATTCATTTTCTAAAAAATCAATTATTTTGTTAACTGTTTTTATATTACACCTTACAATTCCGACTTTTTTTGACAATTTGCTATTTCGAAGATCAAGATTTTAGATTCGGAAGAATGAAAGTAATCATAAACAATTCTCTCCAGTAGCTCACACACCTGACCCTTGCTTCAGAAAGTTAAGCGCCTCGACAAAGAGATAAGGATTAATTTCTCCGAGCACTGCTCTTGCTTTAATCATCTCATCGACTAGATGCTGCCTTTCTGTTTCTGATGGGGGATCATCCGCATCGTTAAAGGCGTAATGTGCCTTCATAAAGGTCGTCAGGGCTTCGGCTTCATCGCGTCCCAAGTCACCAACCAACTTGTCTTTATCGAGTCGGAAAAAAGGCTCGCCGGCATAATCTCGCTTTACTTTCCAGTATCCCCCAGCTTCACATTGCATAATCAAATATAGCACTTTAGTTTCGGTATATAATGTATGTAAGATACAATACTTATGATCAAACTCGTGACACTGCTAACCTTGGTTACAGTTGTCTGGACGTTCGCAGTCTATAGAAATATCGACACCAAATTGATTTCTGGTTCAGTAGAGCCGGCCACCCCCACTTCAACCCCCCTCGCCCTAGCTCCAAAAACCTTAGGTATAGCCACTGGGCCGGTCGAAACCGCCGGCTGGAAAATATACACCAATGAAAAATTAAGTTTCCGCTTGCGCTACTTTGACGGACTTCAAATAAAAACCTCCTCAGATAACACAGTCTCATTCACCAAAGATACTTTGAATGTATCCGTTTCACAGCACCCACTCACCACTATCGAGACAGTCAATACGGTCGCCGAACAAGATATCAACTCCAAGATGGAAAAATTGGGTGACAAATTCCTCATGCTGGAGAGTATTTCTCCGATCGCCATTGGCTCTCAAACTGGGGTATCTTTTAGCACCAGAGAATCTGGAAAAGACATTACTTACTTTTTTGTTCCTCAGGGCGTCAATTACTTATTGATTGTTAATAAAACCATTGATGACAGTGGTGGATCCCTAATTTCTCTATCAGACGACTTGATTTATTCTCTCGAGCTGATAGAAAACTAGAATCTAGTTTACAATAGACCGCGTGCCGTCATTCACCTACACTATTCTTCGAACCCGTAAGCTATTGTCCGGTATCAGGCTAAGTATTCATCCCGAAAAAGGGGTCATCGTCAAAGCTCCGTTTTGGCTACCGGAGATCGCTATCAGGCAGTTTGTCGAAGAAAAAAACGACTGGATTGAGGGTCATCTTAGACGGTTTAAAAAACCGGAAATTCCTACCAAACAATATCAGGAGGGCGAGAAGCATCTCTACTTTGGGGCGGAGTACGCCCTGGTCATCCTGGAAACAAATATTCCCCTTAGAACAGAAGCCAAAATCAACGGAGAAGACCTTCATATTTCTATCTTCGATGGTCATACGGGCGAGAAGCGCTCCGCGGAGATCCGGGAAGCCATCCTTCGTCTCTATCTCGAAACTGGTATTGGAGTCATCACCGAAAAAGTCAATTACTACGCCAATCGGCTTGGAGTAGACTACACCAGGATAGATATCAAGAAAGTCTCCTCCATCTGGGGCAGTTGCTCTGCTACCAATCGGCTCTGCTTCAATCGCAAGCTCATTATGGCCCCGCACGAGGTCGTAAACTATGTCATCATTCATGAAGTCTGCCATATGCGTGAGCGCAATCACAGTAGTCACTTCTGGGCTTTGGTCGCCCAGTTTGATCCACTCTACCGCGATCATCGCCGCTGGCTCCACCGAAACCATTTATTACTCTCTATCTAAAATTAACTACATGACTGTAAACTTTGACGCTAAATCAAAACAAATACTCGAGACCCTGGAGAACGGTACTGAAAACATTTTTCTCACCGGTAATGCCGGTACCGGTAAATCGACCTTGTTAGATCATTTTAGAAATATCACCCCCCGGAATATTGCCGTCGTTGCCCCCACCGGCGTGGCGGCGGTGAATGTCAAAGGTGAGACGATTCACTCTTTCTTTGGTTTCCCACCTAATATCACCCGTGAAAGAGCCGTGAGCGAAGCCAAGAAGACCAAAAAATCTAAAATCTTTAATGCCTTGGAAATTTTAGTCATCGATGAAATCTCCATGGTTCGTGCAGATCTCTTAGACAGCATTGATAGCTTCTTACAAGCGGTCCGCCATAAGCCTCACGCCTTTGGGGGAGTCAAACTTATCATGGTGGGGGATCTGCATCAGCTCCCACCGGTAGTAACTTTCTTGGAAAAAGATGCTCTAGCTAGCCTGTATGAGTCTCCCTATTTTTTCTCCTCCCAAGTCTTTAATTCATTGTTCGATGGCCTCTTACCTCAGCTTAAGCTCATCGAGCTGGAGACTATCTATCGTCAGGCCGATCAAAAATTTATTGATCTGCTAAACCGTATTCGAAACAAGGAAACTACCGAGATGGATCTCAATCTACTAAATGAAAGACTCACTTCGGAAGGGGAGGCGCTTGATAACTATATTATTCTCACGACGATTAATGATCAGGCCGACAAGATGAACCAGATAAAGCTCGACGAGATTGAAGGTCCAACTTACACCTTCAATGCTGTCCGGTCCGGTAGTTTTCCGGCTCAGCAGTTCCCGGCTGGGGAGACAATTTACCTTAAGACCGGCGCCAGAATCATGCTTCTCAACAACGATCCTCAAGGTCGATGGATCAATGGTACCTTAGGCACTCTCTTCAGTGTCCGGCCGGATGGGGCCTATGTCAAAATTGACGGAGGTG
>CAZUFH010000100.1:2434-3718 GCA_964618885.1 uncultured Pseudomonadales bacterium | reverse complement strand
AGCCAATAACTAGAAGTTTTGTTGAAAATAGGTCCGAACTTCGTTATAACACCTCACAAGCAAAAGTCTCTCCTTTATGGAGAGACTTTTTGTTTGTAATTAGGGCGGGATCTCGAATGCCGGAGTCAAACCCGTAACGGTTTTGACGAGGCCGGTCTCAAAAAATTTCTAACAAGAAATTATTTTGAGGAGTCCCGCCGGGGTCACCAAAGAAGTTTTAGCTTCAGCAAACTGCTGAATTAGTTGGAAGGATGGGGAGATTTCTGTGGTTCCAAAAAAACCCACCGAAACCGATGGGTTATTTGAATTAGTTTCGCAACTTAGTTAGCAGCTGGCAAATTTTTGCCACCGGTTGCAACATAAGACACACAATCTCCTTGGTTTTTAAAAACGTCATAGTCTTTCCATCCATCTTTTTTACATTGATCCTTGCTGGTAGGAACATTTGGTTCAAATGTTGTAACAACATTATTTACTGTAATGTTATCTACAAGAACTGTTTGTTCGGAGTCTCCTCCACTAGCCGCAACACTCCAGCTTCCATCTACTACTATAAAGGCTTCTACCACCTTACCATTTTTAACACTATCTGGTGCTTCGCTGTAGGTTGTAAATGGTGAACCGCCAAATTGGCTGTAATCATATCTTCCGGCATCGGCATTGCCAACAAGGTTACCTGTTGTTTGCCATCCTGAAGTACATCCTGTGAAGAATGGTGATGGACCAATGGCGATATGGATGTAGCCATCTGCAATATTGTCATTGTCTGTATCCACTCCAAGTGAAATTCTTGGTGATCCGCCTCCACAATTATCGTCAGTTACATTATATTCTGTGCTTAATGTGATTAGGTTTTCCCAAAGAATTGGAGAAGTGGGTGACACCTCAACTCCGGAATATCCATTTGGAAGAGAAATATCTGATGGTAAACTTGCAGCATTTCCTGGATTTCCACCAGTAACTATTGTGGCATCACCAAACAAGAAGTAATTTGCAGCAAATGCTGGAATAGCCATAGCACCGAGCATGGCTATACTCGCAACTGCCCCAATTAAATATTTTTTAATATTCATGCTTTCATCACCTTTCTTTTTGTTATTTTTCTAACTTTAATAATTCAGTATAACAATTCACAATAGGACAATGTCAATATCAAAATGGTTCAACAATCTAATGACAATAAGAGGATACTGGGATCTGAGGCCAACCAATCGAGTGATAGGCTAGCCTAATTCCTCCCAAATTTGGTTCCATTCTGATAGGGCCGGGGTCACTAAGTTCAGT
>CAZUFH010000100.1:0-2424 GCA_964618885.1 uncultured Pseudomonadales bacterium | reverse complement strand
AAAGTATTCCCGCCCGCCGCGAGTACGCTACCTCAAAGAAGTTTCGCCCAGATTTCTGGGATATCGCCCGTGCGCTTCCTTTGATATTCAATCCGGTATCTCATGTTTCAGACGTATTACTTCTCGTTTCCAAATTTAATATTAATTGCGGCCACCATTTTATCCAATTTTTCGAGATTTCTTCTTATTTTTTCATTCTTCTGCTGAGCAATTGATCTATATTTTTGGTTTAAATTTTTGATAGGAAACGTTTCGATCCCATCAGAAGAGTTTTCTAATATTAAAGGGTCACGATCTACTAATGGAATATTGGCTTCTAGTGAAGTCGTTAACCCCCCGGTTTCCCGGATTGTTGTCTCGACTTGAAGGTCTTCTTTTGCACCATCGTAAGAGTACTTAAGATTGTGGTCATTTGCATATTTCCTTAATCGATCTCCTAACACTGTATCGTCATCTGATGTCACTCCTCCAACAACGGCGGTCTCAAAACTCCGAGTTATCATATTTGCTGGACTCATAATCTGATCATCTAATCCCCACGGACGTTCACTCAAAATATCTTGCAAGGACAACCAGTATCTATAATCGATAAGATTTTGCAATTTATTCTTGAGTATTTCTTGCTTAGTCTGATCCTGTTCATCACTTATAAAAGAAACTTTAATTCCACCTGCCATGGCAATAATTTGTGGATCCGTTTGAAATTTTGTGATAATTTTATTGAAAAAATCTGGATCGGTGTAGTTTGTGTCTGCATCTGTTTGTAACACTATTCCATTTTTTTCTGTATTGTCATTAAATCTCTTTGTGGCTTCTGCAATTCCTCTATTCCTTGCTTTTGCAACTTTACAATCCTCAATTTCATGCCCTGAAGAGCTTTTATCTACAACAAACAAGTTTAGTCCTTTTAATTCTTGCACAAGTTCTTTTTCTTCTTCTGATAAATTAGAATCATCAAATCCTTCTGATTGGTTTTTCCAAAAAGGTAAACCAAGTATTGCCTTGTTTGCATTTCTGACTTCAGTAGAGGGATTTGGGCTATTGTTTACAACATAAATTACTTCAAATAGTTCTGGTTTTATCCCCCTCTGATGTTTAATAGATCCCAACTGCCTTAGGATCGTACTCATGTCTTCTTTATAAGCGGGTATAACAACCGAAATTTGACAATCAGGATTCTGGGGTATCGAAATTAGATCTTCTCCCGTTAATTGTTCTGACCAAAATCTCTCCGCCTTGACTTTATCCTCGCTTTTAGAATTGGATTCCAAGCCATCTTTTGAAGGTAATAACGAATGTTGTTCAGATCCTGACTCATTAGTGTCCTCCATCATAATTAGAGTAAACCTGTTTCCTTTAAAGCGGAGAGTAAATTGTCTTCGACTTCGATCTCTCCACTCGCCATAACCTTGCTATAAAAATTATTGCCTTTTTCTCCGGGAATTAAGATTTCTTCAACACCCGGTGCCTTTTTGGCTGACTTTATTCTCGTGATAATTGAGGAAACTTCTTTGGTAAATCTTTCTTTGGTGGTAAGAATTTCTGGGTCTATGGCAAGCACCAGATTACCAGCATTATCACTATCATTATCAAAGGAATCTGCCTGGACTAGAGCACCAGCTAAAATTTGAACAACCAAAGCAAGGCCAGAACCCTTGTGACCTCCAAAGGTTTTGATAGCGCCAGACATAATTGTTGTAGGATTCCCGTCTTTGTCATATCCCAAACCTTCTGGAACTTCCTTGCCTGCTGTTTTGGCTTCAATGAGACCATAGTAGGCTATAGCAGAAGTGGACATATCGAGAATAATGGGGTCGATTTCTGTTGGTATACCAAAAGCCATGGGATTCGTGCAGTATTTTGCTTCGGTTGATCCATGTGGCGCGGTTGTTTGAAAGGGAGCCGAGGCAAAAGCAATTCCAATATATCCTTCGTCGGCGATTTTTTTGGCATAGTACCCAATGGCTCCCGTTGATTCTGTTGTATTGAAGTTACCGACGATACCGATACCTGATTGTTTGGCTTTTTTGATAGCGAGATCGGTAACTTGATCCATAACGATGATGGCGTGAGTACTATTTCCATCTATCAAAGCTGAAACAGGTGTTTCTTTGACAATTTTGGGGGCGCCTACGCCTTCTCTTTTAGGAATACCACTTCCAATCAGTTTGACAACACCCTGATTGTTTCCACGAAGCTGAGCATACAGGAGAACTTTTTTGATGACTTTTGATTCTTCTTCGCTGTACCCCTGCTTAATTAGAGCTTTTTCGGTCAGGATTTCTAGATCGGTAACTTTTATTTTCATATTTCTATTGTAGTGCTAACTTCCAGGTTTTTATGCGTCTTATAGCTTTCTGGGGCGTGGCTATGCATTTTGAAGAGTGGAGATATAGTTTTTGGCGTCTTCTAGATTTTGATAGA
>CAZUFH010000099.1:0-3733 GCA_964618885.1 uncultured Pseudomonadales bacterium | reverse complement strand
CACGGTTTGAGTACAAAACTCGCGATGACATAGTTTCTATTGTTAAACCCTGAACAGTTACTTATATTTGTGTCGTAAGTGTTCACGAATTATCAATAGTAATTACACCTGTGAACGGTTATTAAGAACTGATGATTATCGTGATATTATAAATCTATGCTGACCAAAATGGATCTGGATAACATTGATAAAAGGACAAAACAAGCCATCTCAGATAATAATCGCGAATTGCTGAAATATTTGGTTTCCAAGGACGAGCTTTTTGCCAATTTCGCTACTAAAAACGATCTACATGAGGCAGTCAACACCCTTCAGATTATCATGGACAAAATCTACGGTATTGTGAAAAAAATAGACGAAGAGCAGACTGTCATTGGTCATAATGTTCAAAATCATGAGAATCGTCTTACTAAAGTCGAAGCCATCCTCGCTTGAACTTCACCTTCTCTTTCCAAAGCCCACTATTGTCTGAACTTGATAAGTGTTTCTTGAGTGGCTAGTGGGGTGATTATGGGGTAAAATAGGGAACATGAAAAAAATAGCGATGTGGCTGTCTATAGTCTTCTTTTTGTCGTTTTCAACTAGTACTCTGGCAGTAGAGAAAAAAGTGGTGCCTACACAGGCACCGATCGCCACGCCAGAAGCAAGGCTGGAAACCAAGGAAACGGATTTGACCGTGCCTAGAGAGACTCAAGATAGACTGACGAATCTCATAAAGACACAGAATATTACTGGCTGGTGGGGGACCAACTTTTTGAAAATTGCCATAAAGATGGCTGTGGACAAGGGTGTCTCGCCTAATACGACAGTACTACTGTTCTTATTTCCCTTGGTCGCGGCCTTGGTGGCTTTTTCCAGACAGGTAGTGGGGGTGAATGGATTTGGAATTATCACGCCTGCCCTACTATCGGTTGCTTTCTTGTCGACTGGAGGAGTGGTGGGACTGGTGCTACTCGTCTTTATCATGGGGGCGGCAAACCTGGGGACAATAGTGATTAAAAAGATTAGAGTGCCCTACCTACCAAAGCTCGCCATCCTGATTTGGCTTATTTCGATGGCGGTACTTTCCCTACTTCTGCTGTCTCCTGTCATAGGACTGGAGAGACTAATGAATGTGGGTATTTTCCCAATTATGCTATTTGTTCTGCTGGCCGAGACATTTATCGAAGCACAAATCACGAGAAGTTATGCTACATCTACGTGGATGACGATGGAGACGGTGGTACTGGCCCTGATTGCTTACAAAATCATGAGTGCTCCTTGGATACAGTCCCAGGTGCTTTTGAACCCCGAAGTTTCGGCAATCTTGATCTTGGTGATTGATCTAGTAATTGGGCGATATAAAGGGCTAAGACTTTCTGAAATTTGGCGATTTAGAAAAATAGTACTTCGAAAATGATAGGTAACTGGAAGTTTGGGGATATTCTAGGGCTAAATGCCAGATCTTTTGAGTATCTGAGGCAAAATCATAAACTGGCAAGAAGAAGAGCTGACGATAAGCTGATTACTAAAAAGATGTTGAGCCGGGTCCAAGTGGCCCACCCTAAACTTTTGGGAGTGATCGGAAAGCGGGAAAAAGTGGATGGATTTGACTGGCATAAATTGTCCGGCGGAGTAGTAGTAAAACCAGTGAAGGGCTTTGGAGGTAAGGGGATCTTGATATTGAAAAAGTCTGTCAAAGAGCCGAGTAACTTTATCTTGCCCGACGGGAAAAGAATGAGCATTGAACAAATAAAGGTGCATGTACTGGATATTATTGAAGGTCGATTTTCCCACAATAATCTCCCGGATAAAGCGATGATTGAGGAGAGAATCTATATACATCCAAAGTTTAAGAAGCTGGCAATAGGGGGCACACCGGACGTGAGAATTATCGTGTACAACAAGGTTCCCGTGATGGCGATGCTTCGGGTACCTACCGAAGAATCGGAAGGGAAGGCAAACCTACATATGGGAGCAATGGGTCTTGGAATAGATATTGCGACGGGAATTACAACCTATGGAATATACAAAAATGAGCAAATCAAACTATTTCCGGATAGCCGAAAAAAAGTAAATGGTATCTCAATCCCTCACTGGAACAAGATACTGCGAATGGCGGTGAAAACTCAGATGGTGAGTAGGCTGAAGTACCTCTCGGTAGATATGCTGATTGATAGTGAGAAGGGTCCAGTGGTGCTGGAACTTAACGATCAGCCGGGCCTCTCGATCCAGCTTGCTAATATGGCCGGACTCAGGAAACGCTTGGAGAGAGTGGAAGGACTCAGTATAGAGTCGGCTGAAAAAGGGGTGAAGATTGCTAAAGCTTTGTTTGCTTCGGAATTTGCCAGTAGAGTAAAATTTGATACGGTGGAGAGGCCGGTAGTCTCGGTGTTTGACCAGGTGGGATTGAAGGCTTACAAGGGAAAGCGATCGATGGTAAAAATTAAGCTAGATACTGGTGCGTATAGTACCAGTATTGATCGAAGCTTGGCGGAGAAAATGGGACTTTTGCATTCGAAAAATGTGATTATGGAAAAGAGTTTCCGGTCCGCTCTCGGAGAACAGATAAGATTAATTGTTGGGGTGAACTTTTTGATCAAGGGGGTAAAAATCAAGACCGTGGCTTCAGTATCAAACAGGTCTCACTTGGATTATCAGATGATTATAGGGCGGAGAGATCTGAAGGGATTTTTGATCGATCCAATCTCTGATGAAGAAGATCAATAAAAAAATGAAAACACAAATGAAAATAGCGATATTTTACCGAGTGGACTTTGAAGATACCCGAGCTCGTCTGGACCAAGAAGCAGCGAAAATGGGGCTAAGCTTGAGCTGGATAAAGTACAAGGAACTAAGACTGGTGAATAAGAATATCTTTTGGAAAGAGACCGATGTCAAGGATTTTGACGGCTGGTATTTTCGGGCGGTGGGGAATGAGCTGGAGTGGAGTAAGCTGCTGCAATTTTATGCCAGAGAAAATAAAGTGACGGTGGTAGATGACTATCTACTATCTGAGGGCCCGCTGAGGCGATTTAAGTCTGTCATGGGATGGCAACTGCTACAAGCTGGGATAAAGTATCCGAAGACTAGCTACGTGGATAGCTTGGCTGATCTGGAGGTGGAGCTTGGAAACTGGAACTTTCCGCTGATCGTGAAGCTGTCTCAAGGTGGAAGACACGGTATGGGAACTTTTTTCTTGAAGGAGTTTGCTGATTTGGGACATTTGAGAGACAGACTGGAGCTTAGAAAGGAAAGAGCGATGGCGGAGGGTAAAAAGTTCGCTACTCCGAGAGGTTTCTTGATTCAAGAATATATCCAAAATGATGGGGATTTCCGGGTGATGACGGTGGGGTATAAGTGTGTCGGAGGATTTAAGAGACAGATGAAAGAAGAAAAATTGGTCCTCAATAGAAGCTTGGGAAGCTCTCGTGCTTTGAAAGAAATACCGGAAGATGTCTCAGAAACGGCAGAAAAAGCCGCTAGGGTGCTGGGGGTGGAGGTGGCGGGGACGGACTTGGTCAGGGACGCTAACAGTGGGGAGATATATATAGTGGAGGTAAATGAGGCGCCTCAGTTTAAAGTATTTGAAAATAGAACCAAAGTAAATGTGGCCCGTAAAATATTGGAGCATTGTATTAATAAATTTGAAAAAAAATAAATGATTAAAATATTTCATTGGTTCGAACCGCGCCAAAACCGTACTCGGATCTCCCTGGAGTACCGGGTTCCCGCCTGCGTGCGGTTGTTGGCT
>CAZUFH010000098.1:1776-3814 GCA_964618885.1 uncultured Pseudomonadales bacterium | reverse complement strand
GAACCGCCGATCTTCTCGTTAGGAGTGAGATGCTCTATCCAGCTGAGCTACCAGGACAATTTTTTACCTTCTCTGTTAAGAGCTTGCTCGTTCTCAAAGCGTAACTTTGTTACGTATCTTTTCGAACTTGCGCTTCCTCTTATACTGGCACCCATAACTCACCTTGCTCGTTATGGTCTGGTATAGGAGGTGTCGATGCTCTATCCGTCTGAGCTACATCGACAGTAGGTACATTTTACATGGATATTGAGACTTTTGTGGGTTAAAGTAGCCGAGAAAAGTAACCTGTAGTATAATAGACCCTAGTCAAGTTCTTTTATTTGAGGAGAATCTAATGCAAAAACAAAATGTTCTTTTTGCAATTTTACTGACCGTACTAGTCGGGATGATCATGCAAAATGTTGTAGCCCCCCTGGTGCAGTCCGGAGATCCGGATCCGATAGGCAATCTAATCACCCGGGATCAGGTGGGGGAGCCCAGAGTCCTAACATCCAGGGAGATCTTTGAGGCACCTTTGGGTGGCCTACAGGTAGGCCGGGAACCGGCCGAGTTTCAGCTTAGCAGCACCTGTCTAGACCTTTATCTTCCCGAGGATGCTGGTGTTGTTATGGCGGCCACGAAGGAGTCATACCGGGAAATTGAAATTACGGTGGACGTGAAATACAGTGGAAAAGTTTCCGCCTGTTCTCCGTATCGGACCACAGTGATACTGTGGTATGAATAAAGAGTTGGCCTGGCTATAAGCCAGGCCATTTTGTAATTACTTTAGATCGAAAGAGATGAGATTGTAGGTGTCCGGCTTTTGATTGATGTTCGTCAAAACGATGAGCTTACTACCGTCGGGAGAAGAAGCCAAAAAGTTTTCAAGTGGCTGGACATAAGTAATGTTTGTCAGATTGGTCGCATCGTAGTCTGCTACGTTTATTCCGTCTAGGTTTGTAAGAATTAGCTGTTTGCTATTTGAGTACCAGGAAAGATTGGTGGTGAGCCGGCTATCTGTCTGAGCCTTAAGCTGTCTGAGGCTGGCAAGACTAGCGGAAGGGGTGGCCGAGACGGTCGTGATGAGACTTTTGGTGATAGCCGAGGAAGTAGAGGCAAAGGGGAGCAGGTAGTTGGTGCCTTCTTTGAGGTCAAAGAGGTAGGTTTGATTTTTTTGGAGGTTTCTTACTTCGGGGGTGGAGTTGAGATTTGGTAGTAATTTGCCAATTTCGTTTTCGGGGAGGTTCATGTCGATGGTCGGGGTGTAGAAAACCTTTTCTTTGTCCGGTGAAAAGTAGACATTGACAGCTTTGTTACTAAGAATATCCACCATGAATTTGGGGAAGAGATTAAGAGTGGGTAAATTAATTTTGGCGTACTGATCTTGCCATTCGTTGATAATGAGAGGCAACCGAAGAGTCACGTCCGAAAGGGTTTTGGAGTTCATACCTTTGGTAGAGAGTAGATAGGCAGAAGAAATCTTCTCGGTGGCGGGGAGGCGCTTGGTGGCTGGAGTTTTGTCGATAAAAATGGCCAGAAGCTGGGAGCTGTCCGGAGACCAGATGAGAGTAGCCAGAGAGTAGTCCCTGACTGAATTTTCGGCAATTTGAAGATTGGAGGAGCCCAAGAGATTGCCGGTGATGGAGTAGACGTAGAGTCCGTTATTCGTGTCCTGAGGGGAGTTCTTGAGGACGTAGGCGATCTTGGTTCCATCGGGGTTGGCGGCGGTATTTCTCACCTGATAGAAAGTGAGAGGGGAAATCGCAGTGATGATGGGGAAGAGACGGGCCTCGGCGGAGGTGACGAGCTCAGGTTTGACCGGCAAGCTCTTGGTCCAAGGATAAAAACCGTCTTTCTCGATCTTTACGGTGTAGTTTCCGGGTAGTAGGTAGAGCTTATCGTCGGTAACGGTAGTCAGTTTGTCGTTGATGATGACCCGGGCGGACTTGGGGTAGGAGGTGATGTTTAAGAGGCCAGTGCCGGAGAGGGAGCGACTTTGAAGGTCAGGGCGATAGCCTTTGGCAAACTGGATGGCCACAAAAGTGCCTGCGGCGAGGAA
>CAZUFH010000098.1:0-1676 GCA_964618885.1 uncultured Pseudomonadales bacterium | reverse complement strand
TTATTGGATGGATTCCTGCCTTCGCAGGAATGACACGTTATTGAAAAGCGTGACTTGAACAAACACATGGGATTTTCTTTTTACAAAAAAATTGCAATTGATCTGGGGACGGCCAATAGTCTCGTCTATGTAGTGGGAGAAGGAGTCGTCCTGGAAGAGCCGACGGTGGTAGCAGTGTCTCTTAATGATGGAAAAGTATTGGCTGTAGGCCGTGAAGCACAAATGATGCTCGGGAGAACCCCGGGTAACATTAAGGCCAGTAAGCCAATGAAGGATGGGGTGATTGCCGACTACGCAGTGACGGAAGCCATGTTGAAATATTTTCTAAGGAAAGTAGGAGCATATGGGCTAATGAAGCCAGAAGTGATGATTTGTGTCCCGTCTGGCGTAACTCAAGTGGAGCGGAGAGCCGTGCTAGGAGCGGCTATGGAAGCAGGAGCCAGAAGTGCATATCTCATGGAGGAGCCGCTAGCGGCCGCCATCGGAGCCGGAGTACCCATCACAGAGCCATCCGGCAACATGGTTCTGGAGATGGGCGGTGGATCGAGTGAGGCAGCCGTAATCTCTCTAGGGGGAGTGGTGACCTTTAAGAGTGTAAGAGTAGCTGGAAATAAAATTGATGAAGCAATCTCCAAGTATGTCAGAAGAAAACACAACTTGGTAATTGGTGAGACAACGGCCGAAAGTATCAAGGTAAAAATTGGTTCGGCGACGCCTTCATCTAAAGAAGAGATGATGGAGGTCACTGGACGGGATAGTATTACCGGGCTCCCCAAACAAGTTCAACTTTCTTCTCACGAAGTCTTTGAGGCGATGAGGGAACCACTCGGGAAGATCATCCAAATGCTCAAGACCGTCATGGAAGAGGTTCCACCGGAACTATCATCGGACATTATTGATAAGGGAATTGTGATGAGTGGAGGGACGGCGCAACTGCGCGGATTTGACCGGCTAATCACCCAAGAAACAGGTGTTCCGGCTTTTGTTGCCGAGGATCCGCTTAGGTGTGTAATAAAAGGTATTGGGATAGCGATTGAGAATTTGGACGTGTACGCAAGGAGTGTAAAGAGGTAAGGTATAACAGTCTTCTGTATCAAGTAATAGTTGGTATCTTATCACAAATATGTTTAGAGTGATAATCTAATGATTGAGAGTAAAATTAACTTTTGTCTAAAATATTTATGGGGTAGTAAGTATTATTGAATATATGCGAATAAGTTTAACTATATTTGACTGATAATCTGAGGAGAATCTTGAGAAGGTAAAGGCTGTCGATTTTGATTATTGGAAGAGTTTGTTGGCGTGACACAAATATCATTCAAGATATTTGTCATCCGTTGGGCGGTTTCAGAAAATACTTGGATGACTCTCACTAAACTAGAACTTTTCGCCTATCAAGGCAGGCGAGACTCATGGGGATAGATTTAGCATGGACGTGAAACTTGTATCTAATACATCTATACCCCCTGTGGTATTTATAATATTTATTATTATTTTCTTTTTATACACCATGGGGGTATGGCGTCACTCGAGACATAAATCCGTAGATAAGATTTTTTCGGTATGGGGGTAGGGGTATGCAGCAAGATAGTCTGGGTATCACTTGGAGATGTGCAGAGACTCTTCCTTTTTGTAAAACCTCAGACTTTATTTCCCTATAATATTATTTTCAAAAT
>CAZUFH010000097.1:0-3866 GCA_964618885.1 uncultured Pseudomonadales bacterium | reverse complement strand
CGGTAACCTGGTCTTTTCACCACCCCCTAGAAGACTACTCAAATTATTTATTTGGAAATGGCTTCCTGATCGAAAAAATCGAAGAATGGACTTCGACCAAAAAGAGCGAAGGGAAAGCATCCAAAATGGAAAACCGGGCCAGAGAAGAGTTCCCGATGTTTATGGCAATATTAGCAGTAAAAAAATAAGATGGAAGAAATCGCCAATCCAAAACAATATCTAGAAAGAATGAGCAAACCACTTCAGGAAAAATTAAAAATAGCTAAATTTATTCCAGAAAGTACCAAAAACATTCTTGATGTCGGCTGTGCCGATGGAACAGTAACCTTGGCACTGGCAGATATGTATCCTGAAATAAATTTTGTCGGAATTGATCTAAATGATGAGTTCATCAATATTGCCAACAAAAAGGTAGGTGATCGGAAGAATGTGAAGTTCGAAAGTGGGTACTTGAGAGAGAGATTGGCTAACCCCGAAAGGTTTGATGTGGTGCTGTTTTGCTCTGTCTTACACGAATTTTTTAGCTACGGGGAAGGAATTTCGACGGTAGTAAAAGCACTTTCGGATGCACATGAGATACTGAACCGTGGAGGAACCTTGATTATCCGCGACATGGTCCTTTACAATTATGCCGATAAGTCAGAACTATGGGTAGAAAAAATGAAAGAAAAAGTGATGGCCAGGGAAGGAATGCCTTCACTGCTGGCCGAGTTTGAAAAGATCTTTGGGGAAGTCAAAACGGTCAAACAACTCAATCACTTTTTGCTCAAATATATGTACAGGGATAACTGGGAAAGAGAGGTAGGGGAAAACTATGTACCGATCTGCTTTGAAGAGTATGATCAGATTTTTAAGCTCTTAGGCATGTCTGTTCTGTTCCAAAGATCCTCCACTATCCTTTTCCTCAAAGAGAAATGGGTGAATGACTTTGGATTTACCCTCGCAGAGCTCGAAAGCTTCCGGTCGACAGGAACGATAGTAGCGAGGAAGTAGGATGGCAAATTCGTGTAAAAGCTGTGGTTTGTGTTGCAAACTTTTTTATATTAACCTTTCCAAGAAGGAATACCAATCCGGGAAGTACAAAACCATCCTTCAAGATCATGGAATAATAGACAACTTTTCTTTGGCCAAGGAATGTGGGGCTAACCTACTGGATAAAAATGAAGATAATAGTTGTGTATATTTGGTAGATAACCAGTGCAGTATTCACGCAGACCGGCCGGATGTGTGTCGAGACTTCTTTTGTACCACCAAGGCGAAGAAGTTTGAAGAGATGGTAAAGATTATCAAGAAGGCAGATAGGGAGATGGTTTCCACGATCTGTCTTAAGTCTCGCGGGACTTGACAGAATATTTTTTGGCAATTAAACTTAGTTTTTAGGAATGAAAAATTACCTAAAAAAAATAAAGTTAAGACGAGGGGTAAAAAGGCCGAAGGGCCTATTTTTTTTGGCAATTTTGATGAGAAAGGAGGTGAAATAGATGATAGAAAAAATGTCTTTTGAAACATCCGGACTGGTCAAAGACAAAGATGACAAAACAGAGATTGAATTCTGGGGTCATGATGCCGGAGAGTTTATATTTGAAGAATTCGAGAAATTCTTGGAGGAGACTGAAGAACAAGATACCCCCAAAGAGGGATAAGATGGTCTATGCAGGAGATTTCTTTGAATAACTACAATGAAATGGTCCGATACGAGCGGGACATGGATCAGCTGAGGGCTTTGGCTTTGTGGATCACTCTCTATGAAGACAATCTCCCGATTGCCTCACTACCGAGACCCAGAGAGTATGTCTTTGAACTTATAAAATTCTATTCACAGGATTTTGCGTCCGAGATTATGGAAAGCGGAAGCATCTCCCTTGACACAGTTAATCGGTTTCACAGCTCACTGTACTCGATTAACCATCTTCTGGGCATAACTCAAGAAGATATTGCGAGAGCTGGCGAACAACAACGCTACCGGAATAGCGGTTTCTGGGAAATGCGTCGGGTAATAGGACAGTTTGGTGACGTCGCCGAAGCGGCCAGCAGAGATGAGGTAACCCACATAATTACGGCGGCGGTGTCGGGCTGTGTCATTGGAGAATACCTGGGTCAAATAATGTCCGAAAAATACCAATATTCGGTGCCGGTGGACCATATGGTTTTTGCCCGCAGTGGAATTCAGCCGGTCAGAGGTTACCTTTCCGATAATCTTGCCCTCTCCGGGGGACATATTTTGATTACTGATGATGCTGTCATGGAAACTTACACATCCAGAGTAATGATTGAAAAAATTAGAGAAATGAATCCTTCGGCGACGATTTCTTTGATGACGATAGATATTGATCCGGACACTAAAAAGTCTGGGTATCTTGATCGGTTTGCTCATGTTTATACCTTTGACGAATAGTTCCACTAGCGAAAGATACAAATAGGATAAAATATACCTGTACATTGATTCCAGTTGAATCATAATCTAAGGAGGCAGTCATGGATCCTGAAGTAGATACCTTTTTCGAGAAAGTGCTACCGGAAAGGGAAAATAGTGAGCTCTTTAGGGAGACTCTACAGATGGCCCAACTTCGCGAAGAGGTGATAAAAAATTTGACCCGGTTTGAGGCTGAAGATTTTGGGCATTTCTGGTGGCAGGATAAAGAGCTGATGGGGTTATTTGAAGAGCTGTATAAAAGTGGCTGTATCACCCTACCTAAGAATCCGGTGGACCGACTCAGATGGATCGCGCTACTGTGTGTAGAAATCAGTAAAACAGAGGGCTTTTCCTGGGGAAATGTCATTATTCCGCCGGATTATCTTCCCGATGAGATGGTGGAAATATACGAACGGGTTTATGGCTCCGACGTGATCGAAGAAGTCATCAAGATCAGGGAACAGCTTAAAGAGAGGGGTTGGGAAGCGATCTTTCCGAGATAGGTTGGTCTGGGCCGGAGAGATCCGGCCTTTTTGTACCTAAAAGCTAACGTCTAATGGTAATATAGTTTATGGGTAATAGGAAAGGAGTGATACCTTGGAACAAAGGAAAAACAAAACTGAACGACTCTGGTGTGAAGAAAATTTCGGATACGATGAAGAACAAGAAAATTGATAATTTTAAAAATTGGCGGGAAAAGGCAAGACTGAATGGATTAATACCAGATTCTGACAAAATACTTGATAAGAATGTGGAACTAGCAACACTAATTGGACTAATCCTTGGTGATGGGAATATTGACAAGCTTCCAAGAACAGAAACACTCAGGTTAACTTTGGGCACTGATAAGCCTGAGTTGGCTAATTTTGCAGCTAGGCTTATAACCAAGGTTTTTAACAAGACTCCGTCAATAATTAAGAGAAATAACTCAAACTGCTTCAATGTTACAATTTGCCAAAAGAATTTGAGTAAACGACTGGAAATTCCGTCCGGGGCGAGGGGTAACCTTCAAATTAAACTGGCTCCGTGGATTTGGAGGAATAAATCCTATCTAATTTCGAGCCTCAAGAGGCTGAGGCGTCATATTGTGTTCACAAATTATCATATACATACAATTTCGAGTTCAGTAATAGAAATGTTAGTCTTTTAGATGAAGTTGAAAAAGGGCTAAAATTGTTAGGGTTTAACCCAGAAAGGAGAGTCAGCTCGGTCAGATTGAGGAAAAAGGAAGAGGCCATGAGGTTTAGAGAGTTAATTAATTTCCGTGCTTACCCTGATATATAATAGGTTCAGCATTGCCCGGTCGTCTAATGGTAGGACTGCGGACTCTGAATCCGTATATCTAGGTTCGAATCCTAGCTGGGCAACAGAATAGGATTTTTGGGGAGAGGGAGGGTCAGTCGCCCGCGCGCCCGCCCACGCGCGGAGCGATGCGAAGGGCTTTTCCCATTCC
>CAZUFH010000096.1:3625-3906 GCA_964618885.1 uncultured Pseudomonadales bacterium | reverse complement strand
AAAATATGTACGTCTATGAATTCGGCGATGACCAGCTGGTCGTCGACTGTGGTATGGGCTTCCCTTCCAGTAGTGATCTTGGGGTAGACTCCGTCATCCCCGATATTAGTTACTTAGAGAAGCCAGGCAAACACTTGCTCGGCATTGTTCTGACTCACCCTCACATGGATCACATCGGTGGTCTACCTTACATCCTTCCCCGTTTAAAAGGGGTTGAAGTGTTTGGCGGTAAGCTTGCTATTGCCATGGCTGAGATTCGCGTCCGAGAATTCGGTATTCCG
>CAZUFH010000096.1:0-3615 GCA_964618885.1 uncultured Pseudomonadales bacterium | reverse complement strand
CGAATCGCATGACTCCTGTGGTGGGAAACACCCTCGACCTTGGACCTTTTCATATCGAATTCATTCATTCTACCCACTCCGTTCCTAACTGTTCTCATCTTTTAATCAAGACTCCAGCTGGCACTGTTTATCACGGCGCTGATTTTAAGTTCGACCTAACTCCAATAGACAATCTTCCGCCAGACATGGCTTCTATGGCTATTGCTGGTCGAAACGGTGTTGATCTCTTGCTTTCAGACTGTCTTGGTATTGAGAAAAGTGGTTTTTGCCCCTCAGAGAGATCACTCATGTCAGCCATTGATAATGAAATCAGAGACACCAAAGGTAAGGTAGTTTTTACCGGCATGTCCTCTTCCATAGCCCGTTTCCAGATGGCTATTGATTCCTGTATCAAATATCATCGTCGGGTTGCTATCATCGGTCGCTCTGTCGAACAAAACATCGAAGCTGCTGTCAAAACTGGTTTTATCAAAATCCCGGATGGCACTCTCATCAAACCTGCTCAAATTGCCGGACTTCCAGCCAATCAAGTGGCAATCATCATTTCCGGTTCTCAAGGTCAATCTGGATCCGCCATGCATAGACTGGCAAACAACGAGCACCGTATGGCCAGCTTGAAAAAAGGCGACAAGGTCATTATTAGCTCCAATGCTATTCCCGGTACAGGCAACGATGCTGACATCTTCGACCTTATGGACACACTCTACAAGCACGGTATTGATGTTACTTACTCTGGTACTTCTGAAAATCTCCATGTCTCTGGTCATGGCTACCGTGGTGATATTACTTTGCTATCTCAGCTAGTTCGTCCAAAACACGCCATCCCAATCGGTGATATTCGTCACATGATGCTTGACAAGAAATACTCAAGTGAAATGGGTCTAAATCCGGAGAAAGTTTTGATCCTTCCTGAAGGTCAGTCAGTTATTTTAGAAGACCATGTTGTCAAAGAGGGACCTCGGTTCGAGACCAGAAACATCTATGTGGACGGTCTAGGTATCGGTGATGTCGGCACAGTCGTTCTTCGCGATCGTCAGGTGATGTCGGAAGACGGTATTCTGTTGACGATAGTTCCTATCAGAAGAGACAACTCGCAAATTGGTGGTGATATTGAAATTATTTCTCGGGGCTTCGTTTACCAGAAAGAGTCTCAAGACCTTATTCGTGATGCCCGAAAACAAGTGCAAGATTGCCTTAAAGATATCAAGGGTCCGGCCACCGACTGGGGCTTTCTCCGAAAGAAGATCGAAGGACAACTCGAAAAATTTGCCTTCGACCACACCCAGCGCCGCCCCCTCGTCATCGCCATCCTTATCGAAGTTTAATAAATTGTGTAGGGGCGAGGTGCTCTCGCCCGAACTCCTCGTCATTGCGAACCATGTACCCATGGTGTGGCAATCTCACATCATCTATCAGAGTAGCTGCCTGCAAGGACCATCCGACCACCTCTCTTGACTTCGGGTAATCTTTGGTAGTAACCTTAATTTAGATGTCAATTTGACATTATGATAAATTTATCATAAAATATGAAAATAGAGATTGACAAGAGAGTTCTTAAATTTCTCAGACAAATTCCTATAAAGGACTCCACCAAGGCTCTTAACTACATTGAACTCTTTGAGAAATACCAATTTAATCTGGATACCAGATATCTGAAAAAAGTATCCGGCCCAGTTTGGGAGTTGAGACCAGGGCGAATCAGACTTTACTTGTTAATCAAATCTCCAAGACAAATTGTCATTTACGCTATTATCAAAAAGTCCCAAAAAATTAAAAAAGAAGACCTAAAAACAATTCAGTCAAGGCTTAGCGAATATCTATGAAAAACAAACCTAAAACCATATCCATATCAAAACTCAAAGGTGAACTTCTAAAAAACAAAGATTTTCGTCTTGAGTATGAGTCTCAGAATCCGGAATTTCAAATCGCTTGCCAAATAATAGAAGCCAGAATTAAAAAAGATATGTCTCAGGCTGAATTGGCAGACAAAATTCATTCGGGGCAAGCCGTCATTTCTCGACTAGAAGGTCTAAACTCAAAACCCTCCCTTTCTCTCCTTACTAAAGTTGCCAAGGCCCTCGATACAAAAATAAACCTCACTATCGGTTGACCTACACCACCATATCTAAAACAGATATAATGCTTGTATTCTCTGGCTCGTAAAAAAGGATACTACTCCTTGGTTATCATTATCTTTTTCAAATCTTAATCTATGATCAAAGCTGTTATTTTCGATCTCTGGGAAACTCTTGGTACCAAAAATGTCGGAGTCTCAAATTCTCTTCGAGAAAAATTTGGAATAGAAAAAACTCCGGATTTCATGAAAAAATACGAGACGGCAGTCCAGCTGGTGCCATGGAAAACCCAAGAAGAAATGGCTACCAATTTCTTAAAGTCATTTTCATTACCAATGAGTGACGAGAACTCAAAATTTATCACCGATTTATTCAATCAAGCAATAGTAAAAGCCACTCTTTATCCAGGTATGAATGACTTACTAGTAGAGTTAGGTAAGAAATATAAGCTGGGGCTTCTCTCAAACACTACAGTATTCGAATCTGTGGTCCCTCAGAACTGGGGTATAGACAACTTTTTCGAAGCAAAAGTATTTTCCTGGCAGATTAATTCTCTAAAACCAGCCAAAAAAAACTTCGATGCTATCTGTTCAAAACTGGGTGTATCTCTTGAAGAATCTGTCTTTATAGATGATGGTGAAAAGAATGTGCAGGCCGCTAAAGACCTGGGTGTTCGTGGTTATACCTTTACTGGCGTGGAAGCTTTAAAGAGAGACTTAAAGCAAGACAATCTTATCTAGTTTTAGACCAGTACAATTTTAGCCGCAGGCCTGCAAGGATCATCCTTGCAGGTGAGGTGTAAAATTCAGACATGAATCATGTCTCTGAAGTTCTTATGAATATTTCTTCACGGCTCAACAGTCTTGGAGTTACATGGTTTCTTGGTGGAAGTGCGGCACTTATGGTCCACGATGTAGATATCGTGCCTCATGACTTAGATATCTTTATCGCCGGGACAAGTATGGGCAAGGTTTTGTCTGATTTTCAGATTAGTAGTTTTGATAAAAACGAGAATGGTAATTACCAATTATTTAGAAGTGGAATAAAAATTGAGTTTATCGAACCTGTACACATTGAAATACTTGAAAAAGTAAACTTTCAAAATATGGTAATTCCTGTGAACAGTTTGAAAGTTGAGCTTACTTACTATCGAAGTAGACCAGGTAAGGAGGCTATAGTGAAGCAAATTGAAGATAAGCTAGTGTCTCAACTGTAGAATCTTTATTTACCTCACCCCGCAGATAAAATTCATTCGGGGCAAGCCGTCATTCCCGACCTGATCGGTAATCCATTTTCTTTTCCAATTCTTGAGTTGCTTTTCTCTGGCTATTGCTTCTAGCATAGTGCCCAGTTCTTCAAAATACACCAATTCATGCACTTGATATTTTTTTGTAAAACCTTCAACCACATCTAACTTATGAATCGAAATACGATTAGACAAATTGCTAGTTACACCAACATAAAGGGTGCCATTTCTACGACTTGCCAAAATGTAAATAAAGTATCTTTTCGTAATAATATCTTATTATTTTTTCTGGAT
>CAZUFH010000095.1:0-4026 GCA_964618885.1 uncultured Pseudomonadales bacterium | reverse complement strand
CCTGGTAGCTCAGCTGGATAGAGCATCTCACTCCTAACGAGAAGATCGGCGGTTCAAATCCGCCCCAGGACACCAATTCCAGTTCGACTCTGGGCATCGACACACTGACAGATGTAAAATAGTCCTATGACTTCCCCCAAAACCCCCGATCTCCTCAAAGCCCCCGAATCTCTTACTTTTGGCGAGTATCTGGATGTCATTCTTTGGACCTTCAAGATCTACTTCACCATGGATTTTGGGACCACCACTCTTTTCGTCATTACTAGAATCCTCCTCGACCTTAGAAATCTTGTTTACGCCTTTATCTCCGCCAAGATTATTGACACTTTACTTCACCTCGCCCAGACTCCAGGCTCTCAGCTCTCCGATCTCTACCCTTTTGCCCTCGCCCTCTTCTTGTACTATAGCTTCATCGACAACTTTATCGATAGTCTTCATAGCTACTGTCATCGCACCTTACGCGTAGCTAGTAGCAGCCAAGTCGACATCTTGTTTTACACCAAGATCCACGAGCTGGGAGTCACCGTCTTGGAAAATCCGGAAATTACCAATCGTATCCAGCGCGCCCAGCAGTATCTAAACAACACCATCGATCTCCTCCGCGAAATCGTCATGTTTATCGCCCGCTTGACGACCACCATCATTGCCGGTATCACTATCCTTTCCTTCTTCCCTCTCATGATTCCCATTATCACCATAATCACTCTTATCAAGTTCTTTCCTCGTCAGTACTTCATCAAGCAAGACTTTAGCTGGCGCTTCCGCAACTCCGAGCAGCGCAAAAGCACTCACCATATTATCAACTACCTGACCACCCCAAACCTCCTCTCGGAAATAAAGATCACTGGCGCCTTCAAATTTTTCAATAAAAGATTTACCGAGTTCTACCATTACTACAATGGTGGCTCATTCAAACTTATCAATCAAGCAGAAAGCACCTTCTTTTTCTTGGGCATTCTGGACAATGCTGTAAGTGTGGTCGGGTATTTAATCATCTTTGGGAACCTTTTGAAGGGCGTCATCACCGTCGGTACCGTAACTTTCCAGATGAGAACTCTGGATATCTTTGCTTCTTCCATGTCCCAGCTATCCTCATCGTTTGCTTTTATCAATGAGCTTTCCATCAAGATCCACGACATTGCGATTATCTTTAACATGCAATCGGACCGTACAGATGGCACGATTGTGATGGAGAATCTCAAGTCTCCACCCAAAATAGAGTTTAGAGACGTTTCCTTCCACTACCCCACTTCCGAAATTAATATTTTTGAGCACCTGAACCTAGTTATCGAGCCAGGTGAAAAAATCGCCATTGTCGGCCACAATGGTGCCGGCAAGACCACTCTAGTGAAGCTTATTGCCGGTATTTACCAAATTCAATCCGGTCAAATTTTGATCAACGATGTCAATATTAAAGATTTAAAGTTGGATGACTGGCACAAAAACATGGGCATTCTTTTTCAAGACTACAACTTCTACGGTTTCCTCACCGCCGAGCAAAATATTTTCCTAGGCCGGCCACGCAAAAAGCTCAACTCAACCAAGATCAAAAAAGCGGCCCAGAACGCCGATGCAGCCGACTTTATCAAAGACTATCCTCAAGGATTTGACCAGATCTTGAGTGAAAGATACCGTGGCGGTATCCGACCTAGCACTGGTCAGCAGCAGAAGATTGCCATTGCCCGCTTCTTCTACCGGAACGCCCCTATGGCTATCTTCGACGAGCCCACCGCCGCCATCGACGCCGTCTCCGAGTACAAAATCTTCAACAAGATCTATGGTTTCTTCAAAAACAAAACCGTCATCATCATCTCCCACCGCTTCTCGACCGTGAGAAACGCCGACCGTATCATCGTCATGGATCATGGCCATGTCGTCGAAGAAGGGACCCACGCTACTCTCATGAAACACGACTCTGTCTACGCTCATGCCTTCCGCCTTCAAGCCGAAGGCTACCAAGCCTAAACAAGTCGACCTACTCGTCCACATGCTAAAATACTCCCCAACCAGGCAAGAGCCTGAGTACTTTAATTCAGAGGAGTTCCTATGGCAAAAAAGACTGCTGTTCAAAATATCCAGACCGTATTGAAGACCATGATCCTGCCCGCCCCCGATTCCAAGCTTGATATCGAAGTCGTCACCCTCACTGAAGACATGTTATCCAGTCTCAGTTCTGATGATTTTTACGAATTTGAAAATCCCGGAGACGAAATTGATCGTTTGGAGAAGCAGTATCTGGCCGACAAAAAACATCTGGAAATGGCCAAGTACGGCTACCAGAAGCTCGACTACCGCTTCCTTAGTTGGTGTGGTGAGAATCGTCTTCCGGCCTTTGTGATTCTGTCTCTCTACTCTAGAGACTTCGAAATAACTGTCGAACCCCAGCATAACAAAGTAGACAATATCGATGACGTCAATGTGAAAATGGATCCACGTCTTCCCCTAATCCTCGAAGAACAATTCAATGAAGCCATCATCACCCTAGGCCGGCTTTCCAGCGAAAAATATAATGACGAAGCTCTCACCATCTCCGCCAAATTCCAAGGTTTTGTTCCGGCCAAAACTCGTGAAATCATCGATTTTGTTGAGAAAAAGAACCTTGTTGACTACATCTATATCATTGTCGACGCTCCTGTCGGATGGCAGCCAAAACAAGCCGGTCAGATTTCCATGAGGGATCCGCTGGTAGTCGGCTGGGATGATGAAAGCGAAACTATGTATCTCGTCACGACGTTCGTTCCAGTCACTCTCGAAGAATACGTCCTATCCCAATTTAAACAATAGACTTGTTCATACCCCGCTATATGCGGGGTTTTTTATTGTCGGGGTGCGCAGAATTGAACTGCGTGTCTCTCCGTTCCGAACGGAGCGTGATACCGATTCACTACACCCCGAAATCACCTATCAATTTTACTACTAGAAGCACAAAAAAGCCCCACCATCTCGGCAGGGCATCAAACTTAAACTATTTTTCAAAACTGAGAACGACTATTTTGTCGCTGGCCACGTACTCGGCAAACCCCTCACAAGGGATTCTGATATCTACCGGCTTACCGAAGTTCTTGTCTTCCGCATGGGTAATGACAGTATCTCCGGTAACCACATAGGTTGGTATATGAGAAGCAGGATCTCGCATAACTCGGAACCCCTCACCCGCAGTCACCCGAACCCAGTTCACTTTCGGCTCAGCGGATTCAAACTGAAGTCCACTTTCTACAATATTGAAACGAACAGACTTGGCAGGTTCATTCAAGGCTAAAAATTCTTTTTTGACCTTTGCGTCTTGCCAATCAAAAACTCGTTTCTCGAAACCTGTCTTCAATTCTGAAACTAACGTATTCAATTTCATGGAAATCTCCTCTATTTGGATCTATTGAAATGTTCTTGCTCCGCGATTTTATACCCCTATAGGACATAAAGTCAGCTATTCATCTTCCCCTAGGCTCTTACCGAGTCTTGACTATCTGAATATTTTTAATTTCAGTTGTATTCAAGCTGGTCATTAAGTCATCCACCTTGGGACGCAGATTGCCATAAACCATGGGGTGAACTGTCACTATCCACCTACCAGACTCAAGCTTGACTTGGACCTCCGCGATCGTCTTATACTCCACCCTAGCCGGTTTTAGCATCCCCATTCTGGGCAACTGCTTTAGTTTGACCGTCATAGGTTCATCCGCCTTTAGGTAGACAGAAAACCCCCCTTTGGCAGCCAGTCGGGCCATCTCTATATATATCGATTGGGAATTATCCAACTCCGTTTTCCTCAAAAGTCACTTGACCGCTTCGGACACAGTCCCCCCAGAAACTTTCCACGGCTCCCACCATCATTCCCTTAATCACCAGCCACTGTCCGTGCTCAAAGTAAGGATTATCCACTCGGAACAAGGGATATTTTCCTGGCTTGACCCATGACATTCTATAGTTAGCTACATCCATCAACTCGAGCGGCACTTCAAACGTTGCCACCATTTCGTTCTTTTGAGGCACGTAAGGCAGCCAAATTTTCTTTATCCAGAAATATCG
>CAZUFH010000094.1:0-4079 GCA_964618885.1 uncultured Pseudomonadales bacterium | reverse complement strand
GTGGCGGGTAGCAGTCTCGTAAGGGACGTGGGAAATTTGAATGGTAACTCCACGCTCTCTCTCTTCGGGAGATTTGTCGATTTGATCAAAAGGAAGAGCTTCAGCTAAGCCTTGGGCGGCGAGAGTGGTGGTAATAGCGGCGGTAAGAGTGGTCTTGCCGTGATCGACGTGACCGATGGTGCCGATATTAACGTGGGGTTTGGTTCTTTGGAATGTAGCCATTTTGGTTTAATTGTTTAATATTTTTTTAATTACTATTTTCGAGCCTATTTATTTTAGCAGATTTTATCCTATTTGGTGGGATTTTTCAATAACTTAGCCGCAAAGCTCTGGGGAAGCTCCTGATAATGGGAGGGTTCCATGTAGTAAGAGGCACGGCCGGCAGTAAGCGAGCGGATCGCGGTTGCATAGGCTGAGAGCTCGGACAGAGGGACAGTGGCGGTAATGACACGGGCATTACCACGCTGGGCAGTGCCACCGATTTGGGCGCGGCGACTAGAAAGATCTCCAATAATGTCACCCATGTTGCCTTCGGGAGTGGTGACTTCGACCTTCATGATAGGCTCGATAATGACTGGGCCAGCGTTTTTCACCGCATCCTGGAGGGCCATGGAGCCAGCAATCTTGAAGGACATTTCGGAAGAGTCGACTTCGTGGTAACTTCCATCGATGACAGCGACATCTAGGTCTACCAGCGGGAAGCCGGCGATGACACCATTGTCCAGAGCCTCACGGACACCTTTTTCAATCGGGGAGATAAATTCTTTGGGGATGGAACCACCAACGACCTTGTTCGTAAAGGTAAAGCCTTCACCACGAGTCTTAGGGGTGACGACCAGGATACAGTGACCATATTGACCACGACCACCAGACTGACGAATGAACTTACCTTCGCCCTTGGCTTCTTTGGTGATACTTTCACGGTAGGCCACCTGAGGAGCACCGGTGGTAGCTTCGACTTTGAATTCACGCTTCAGACGGTCGACAAGAATCTCAAGGTGAAGCTCACCCATACCGGCAATGACGGTCTGGCCGGTCTCATGATCGGTCTTGATACGGAAGGTAGGATCTTCTTCGGCGAGTCTGCCTAGAGCGAGATCAAGCTTTTCTTGATCGGCTTTGGTCTTGGGCTCGATGGCTAGAGAGATAACAGGATCGGGGAAGTTGATGGATTCGAGAACAATGGGGTGAGCCTCGTCACAGAGAGAGTCTCCGGTCTTGGTCATCTTGAGACCCACGACACCCACGATCTCACCGGCACCAGCCTCGGCGACTTCTTCACGAGTGTTGGCATGCATAAGCATGAGACGGCCTAGACGCTCGCGCTCGCCCTTGGAGGCATTGTAGATGAAGGTACCGGAAGTGATCTTGCCGGAGTAAATACGAATGTAGGTCAGCTTACCCACGTGTGGATCGGCCTGGATCTTGAAGGCGAGGCCGGAGAAAGGCTCGGACGGGTCGGCTTTGCGGGTGGTTTCTTCATTGGTGTCAGGATTGATTCCGGTAATGGTAGGCTTGTCGATAGGGGACGGTAGGAAGTCGACGACGGCGTCGAGAAGAGGCTGAACACCTTTGTTTCTAAGGGAAGAACCAGGGAAGACAGGCACGATGAGATTCTGGCAGGTAGCCACGCGAAGAGCCGCCTTGAGGGCGTCCATACTAGGCTCTTTGCCTTCGAGATACTCTCCCATAAGGACTTCGTCGAACTCGACGATAGACTCGATGAGCTTGGCGCGCTCGAGCTCGCACTCGTCTTTCATGTCCTCGGGGAAGCCTTCGGTGACTTCGTATAGAGCGCCGGTTTCGTCACCTTTCCAAACGATGGTTTGTCTTTCGAGAAGCAGGACGATACCCCGGAAAGTGTTCTCCACGCCTAGAGGTAGGGCCATGATGGCGGTCTTGGCACCCAATTTCTCATGAACGTCGTTTATCGTGGCCATGTAGTCGGCACCCAGAACGTCCATTTTGTTAATTAGAGCAATACGCGGTACTTTGTACTTGTCGGCTTGGCGCCAGACAGTCTCGGTCTGGGACTGGACACCGGAACCGGCATCGAGAACGATAACACCACCATCGAGGACGCGCAGAGAGCGCTCCACCTCGGCCGTAAAATCGACGTGGCCCGGAGTATCAATGATGTTGAAGCGGTGCTCTTCTTTGAAGCGAGCGTGGGGCAGGACAGGGGTCCAGAAAGCGGTAGTAGCGGCGGAGACGATGGTAATACCACGCTCTTTTTCTTGCTCCATCCAGTCCATCTGGGTGTTACCTTCGTCGATGTCACCGATCTTGTAGGACTTACCGGTGTAAAAAAGGATTCGTTCGGTAGTGGTAGTCTTCCCGGCATCGATATGCGCGATGATACCCGTATTTCTAACACGATCTAGAGGGACTTTTTTTCCGGTAGGAGCGGCCATACAATATTTGTTATTTTATATTTGATATTTTGCATTTGGAATGCGGACGGACGAACAAAAACTGTCCGCAAAACAGACTGAGGCTAATTTTACCACAACAAGATGGTGGCGAATATTAGTTTCTGGAATAAACCCTTCCGTCCTGCGGACACCTTCCCTTGACAGGTCAGGTTGGGGAGGATTTCAGATGAGTTACTTTGCTGAGTCAAGAGTTTCTTTGGTTATTTTGGCTAAGGCCTGATCTTCTTGATGGCTTGGGTTTTGTCGTCAAAATATAAATCTAGTGCTTCTTCGAGATTTTTAAGGGCCTGAAGTTTGGTTTTGCCCTGGCTGGTAACTTCGACTTCGACTGCTTTGGCGACAAACAGACTACCCTCTTTCCAAACTAGAGCGTTTAAACCTGATATATCGAGTTTCTGACTATCTTTATTCATTTCTGAAATAAATTGTATACTGCTCTTATAGAGAGTGTGTGGGCGTAAAAAATAACCCTCGCATGGAGGGTTATTGGGGTTTGGAGATGAGACTAGGAGGCAGCTAGGACGGTCGATGCCGATATCCTATATGATATAATTGGCAGAATCTAAAAAAGGAGGTTTCCATGGGTGGCACAATTACAATTAGGGACGCAGATCGAAATGTGCTGACCAGCATGGGGAATGGGATGAAGGTGAGGAAGAATATAGTAAGGGACGGAGAAGTGTAGCCAAGACGATCCGTCTGTTGACGGAACTGGGTGAACTCTTCCCCGTGGATGCAACGTGTCACGGGATGACCCCCGCGTACTTCCTTAGCGAAGGGGAGGATCCCATGGAAGCCAAGAAAAAAGTCTTCGCGCGGAATGCTGTGCTCTACGCGAGCGAGCTGCGGAGGTCCTTCAAGAAACTGGAGGTTGAAGTCTCGATCCAGGTTCCTGAAATCACCCCCTCCACAGAGTGGCAAGAGATTTGGGCAAACATCTGGGAACAGGTGAATGCCCAGTTGGAAAGTAAGTAGTTGATTTGGAACGCGGGTGTCTTAACCCGCGTTCCAAATATTTTTATCATTCGTTTTGAGTGTCTATCGTTTCTTTTGACCTGCTCGTATGGGACTACTTTTTGGACAGGGGTAGACTTATGGCGAGCAGATCAGAGGAAGGGAAATACAATAACTCGAATAATCAAAACTTTGAACTATTTGGGGTTTTTATGGATATTTTCAAATATTTTCTGGATGCCGGATCAGGTCCGGCATGACAATAATGTGAGGAAATATGAGACCGCTGGAGGGTATTTATTGGGTCAAAAAGGTATTGACTGGGTATATACAGAATGGTAGAATATATGTGGATATGAAAAGGGTGGAGTGGAGCAAAACTAAGAACGAAGCGCTTATTAAACTAAGAGGTGTTTCATTTGAAGTTATTTCTGATCTAATATCTGCTAATAAATTAGTAGATGATTATAAACATCCCAACCAGAAAAGATATCCTAACCAAAGGGTGATCGTAGTGATCATTGATGAATATTACTACTACGTCCCCTACGTTCAAGATGATGAAAAAATATTTCTAAAAACTATAATTCCGTCTAGAAAAATTAAAAAACAATACAAAAAATGAAAGACCTAAAACTAAACAAATATGAGAAAGACCTGCTGGCCTCGATAGAGGAAGGTGAATGGAAA
>CAZUFH010000093.1:0-4116 GCA_964618885.1 uncultured Pseudomonadales bacterium | reverse complement strand
CTTTCCACCCCCCAGCCGAACGCGAAACCGGAGCATTCTTCGGGATTGAAACCACCGTTTTTTAGGACATTGGGGTGGACCATACCCGCCCCGCCGAGCTCCAGCCAGCCTGATTTACAGAGTTTACAGACGTTTTTGCCAAATAGTCCAGTGCCACCACAGAGGTCACAGGTGATATCGATTTCAAAGCTTGGTTCTGTAAATTGAAAATGGTGAGGGCGCAACCTGGTTCTCCGGTCTTGACCGAAGTAGGACTTGGCAAAGTACTCGGTAACCCCAAGGAGGTGCGTGATATTGATGCCCTTATCAATTACCAGACCTTCAAACTGGTGAAACATGGGAGTGTGTGTCGCATCAATTTGACGCCGGTAAGTTTTCCCGATGTTAATCATCTTGATCGGTGGATTCTTTTTTAATTCCATCTCGTGGAGCTGACCGTTACTTGTGTGAGCTGTAAGGACGGTATTGTCGCTGACATAAAAAGTTTCTTGGTCGTCTCGTGCCGGATGATCCTTGGGGATATTGAGCCCCTCGGCGTAGTACCAATCGGTATCCACTTCGGGATAACGTCTGCGTTCAAATCCTAGGTTTTGAAAGATGGTCTGAATTTCTTCGATGGCCTCTGTAAGTGGGTGAAGACTACCTTTGGGGTTTTTGATGCCTGGAATGGTGACGTCGAAGGCTTGTTTTTGATCTGTAGCTAAGGCTTCAGAGAGTTTTTCTGCCAGCTTGGTCTGGACTTCATTCTTGAGATTGTTTATTTCCTGTCCAATTTTGGGGTCTGACTTTACTGGTAGAGTTTTGAAGAGGGTGTTGATCAATCCCTGTTTGCCAAGATACTTGGTACTCAGCTGATCCAGCTCCCCTGGACTGAGCGAGTCTTTTAGATCCGCTTTCAATTGTTTCTGAATGTCTGCGATTTCTTTCATAGTTTGGTGCTTCAGCTCTAATGATAACAAAAACTCCCCTGTTCGGGGAGATTTAAGTGCAAATTAAAAGCTCCCGTTATTTTTTGAAACTAAAGGAAACAATGTCTTTGAAGGTTTCGGGAATGTCGGTGGCTAGGGCGGCCAAAGTCTTACGATTTAAAGTAATTTTCTTGTCGGAGAGAGCCTTGATAAATCTGGAGTACTTGGGGGCGTCTTGGAGGGAGGCCAGAGCGGCGTTGATACGACTAATCCAAGTGACTCTCATTTGTTGCTTTCTCTCTTTACGACCATTATAAGCGTATTGACCGGCGTGCAGAACAGCTTCGTTTGCCACCTTGTAAAGGCGGTTTCTGGTCATTCTAAAACCTTTGGCGAGCTTAAATATTTTTTTGTGTCCCTGACGGCGGACATTACCGGTTTTAACTCTAGGCATGTGGTGTTATTTTAAATTTTATAGGTGGAGCATTGCCTTGATTTTGGTGGCAATTTTTCCGGTGACTTCTTGGTAGTGTCGGTAGCGGCGGATAAGCTTTTTGCTCTTTTTTCGGCGTAGATGTCTCATGTATGGACTGCGCCGTAGAACCTTGCCGGTACCGGTGATTTTGAACCGTTTCATGACAATTTTTCTGGTCTTTTGTTTGAGTTTGGTCATGGTCTTTATTTGGTCACTTTTTTGGTTTAATCTGGGCGATCAAAAGTTTGCCCAAAAACTTGGGAGCTTCGGCAACAGAAGAAACTTCGGACAGGCTTTCGAGGACCCGAGCCATGAGTTTTTCGCCGAAATCTTTCTTGGTGATTTCCCTTCCCTGGAATTTTACCACTAACTTGACTCTGTCGCCACCCTTGAGGAACTTTTCCGCCTGCCTAACCTTGACCATCATGTCGTTTTCGGCCATGAATGGCCTTAAGCGGATCTCTTTGGTCTCCTGTCCCCCTTTGGAACTGCCGGAATGGTCTTTTTTTTCCTCCTGGTATTTAAATTTTTGGAACTCGATGATTTTGACGATGGGAGGTACGGCTTTGTCGGTAATTTCCACCAGGTCGAGCCCAAGAACACTGGCTCTCTCAAGAGCTTCTTTGGTAGGCATGACGCCAAGTTGCTTGCCTTCTTCGTCGATGACCCGGACTTCGGGGTAGCGGATATTCTGATTGATGCGGTAGTATTTACCCAAGGTTAGATTTTTTGATTGATATGAGTGCTATTTTACTATATTTCTGCCTGTAGCGCTGACGAGATAGGCGTAAATTTATACGGGCGAGTCGCGCCTCGCCCCTACTGGAAACTTGTGGTTATCTGGTCGTGGGCGGGAAGACCCCGCCTCTACCCAAAATGATGAGGTGAGATGATAAAATAGCTGTGTCGGGCTCGTAGCTCAGCTGGCTAGAGCGCTGCATTGACATTGCAGAGGTCACTGGTTCGAGTCCAGTCGGGCCCACAAATACAGGAAGTCCCCCTTTATGGGGGATTTTCTGTATTTACATAGTTGACTGGACTCGAGAGCCGCAGATGCGACGGCAGCGAGGCAGGCCATAGCAGAAATCCAGCAGAATTTAATGCATGGCGAGTCCAGTCGGGCCCACAATATGAAAAATCTCTCCTTTATGGAGAGATTTTTCATATTTGGACTGGACTCGAAAGACGGAATGAATGTTTTAGTTGTCATTCCTGCGTAGGCAGGAATCCATCGGATAAATACCGAATTTGAAATAATTTAATGGATTCACCCCTTCGGGTACCAGCGGCCTTGTCAAGCCAGGAATGACAATGATCGCTATGACGGGTGGATGGAGTGAGATTCCTCCACTACGGTCGGAATGACGAAATATCAGCCGACACTGGTGGCTACGGAGCGTTCGTTTGACTGGGTATAATCATTGCCTTTGGACTTGGCCATACTCCAGTAAGTCCCTTTTTTGGTAGAGCGGGAGTTAAACAGAGTAAGCCAACTATTGGCTTCTTGGACCTGGAGGCTGAAAATCTGAATCATTTTTTGGATATGAACTAAGAAGCTTTCGTGGTACTCCCCCACTTCAACCACCGGAGACTCGACAGCTTTCAACAGATTTTGGTCGAGATGCTTGACTTGCTTGGCCAAAGCCTTGAGTTGTTCCCTTATTTCTTCAATTCTTTGGTGTGTTTGCTTCTCTTTGGCGGAGAAGACCTTGTTCCATTCTTGCTGACGAGCTTGGAGAAACTGCTCAGCTCTTTTTTTCTCAGCCTCTTTTTTGTGCTGGAACTCGGCAAAAGGGTTGGTACTTGGCTGTTCGTTTGAGGTTTCAGAGGTTCTGGCTTGAGAGTTACGAAGAGCCTCCAGAAAATTTTGGATTTTGGTGTTGCCTTGACTAGGTCCGATTGAGCTACCGGTGTTGCTATTCATATAGTGGCCCTATAATATCAGATATTCATCAGGAAATCTATGGTTTTGCGCCGGTTGATGATCGATCTCAGCTGGTCCATCTGTTTTTCCTGAACATTTGAGGCTTTTGCAAATTCTAGCAGTTCTTGGTCATCGGTGTCTACTTTTTCCTGTTTAGCTATTTCCAGGAGTAAAATATCGAGCTTGACCGATTTTTCGGCACTGGAAGCGTATTCTTTCTTTACTTGATCCAGACTCTTTCCTAAGGCTTTTAAGTAGTCTTCAAGCGGTAGGTTGAGGGACTTTGATTGAGCTGTGAGGCGCTCTAAGCTGTAGTTCACTTCTTCATTGATAATTAGGTCGGAAACATCGACTTTTTCATGAGCCAAAAGAGCTTCATAGACTTCTTCAACTTTCTTCTCATTTTTGGTATCGTTTTTGGAGGTCTTGGTCTTAAGATACTTGGCATAATCGCCCAGCTTTACCACGGGGTACAAGGGAAGCTGGAGCTTTACCACCCAACTACCATCTTTTTCCGTCTTCATGTCTTCCAAGACAGGTCTTCCTAGGAGCCGATATTTATGCTGTTCGATAGCGTGCTCAAGAATGTGATTCATGACGTGACCCACAATGTGGTTGGTCAGCTTGTTTGGCTCGATTTCTTTTTCGGCGATGGACTTGGGGGCTTTTCCCTGGCGGAAACCCTTGACGGTGACGGTTTTGATCATTTCGTCCAGGACGTGGTTTTTTTCGATGTCGATTTCTTCGTGGGTAACTAGGGCTTCAAGATAGGCGGTCCCCTTTTCAATTTTGGTTTGTTTGATGTTCAT
>CAZUFH010000092.1:0-4186 GCA_964618885.1 uncultured Pseudomonadales bacterium | reverse complement strand
TGGCATATTGCACATTGTAATTAATTCGAAAATGAGAAATTTACAATGATAAATTTACAATATTTTGGCGCGGGAGAGGAGGTCTTTGCCGTCGTACTTCTTGGTGATGGCGAAGATGGTTTGGCCGACTTGTAGCTCGTCAAGTTTAATGGTTGATTTCTTAGTAAGACTGTAAAGGACTTCTTTGTCGTCCACACTGAGACCAATGATTTTCTTTTTGAGATCCAGAGAACTAATTTTGGCGACCACCGTACCGGACACGACAGGATTTGGCTCTTCGACGACGACCGAGATTTTTTTGGCCAAGATGATGTCATCTTTGATAAGAGTGCCGATGACAATAATTTTGTCTGACAGAGCCAGAGAAGAAAGCTTGGAGGCAGCTCCGGACTTGGTGTAGGTAGTTTTGGTTTCCGTAGTAATTTGGACCAGAGTACCATCTTTGGAGTCGATGGTAATGTTTCCGGAGTTGATAGAGTTGATAGTACCGACGTAGCCCACCAGGGTTTTCAGATTGATTTTTTCTTTGAGGTTGGACTCGGTGGCACTGAGATTTTCTTTGACTAAGGTCTTGATTTTTTCTTGAATATCCAGAGTTTCGGAAGGAGTGGCAGAGGCGGTGGAGGTGGCTGATGGTGTCGAGGAGGCGGCGAGGGTGGAGTGGGGATGGATCCCCGCATACGCGAGGATGACAACTAATACGGCCGTCATCGCGAGGAGTATTCGACGTGGCGATCCAGAAGGGATGGATTGCCACATCTTGAGTACAAGATTCGCAATGACGTTAGGTTTTTTCATTCGGGTAGGGTACTTGATTGTATGACGGTGATGGATTCGGTCTCTATGAGAGAGTCCTTGACGAGGTTGGAAACGGTGAGGGTGTTTTCGCCGGCCAAAAGATTTATTTCGGCTGAAAAATTTCCTTCGGAACTCACCTCTAGGATGAGATCGTCGAGCTCAGAAGTGATGGCGATGCTGGTATTTGGAGTGGCCTTACCGGTAAGAGTAATGGTTTTTTCTGTGATGACAGCGTGGTTTTGAGGGGAAATGATTTCAAACGTGTTTTTGGTGACGGAAGGGGTGGGTTGAGTCACTAGAGGGGGGTTGCTTTCTGGTGGGAGATTGGTGACGGAGTTGTTGGCCAGATTGATCCCAAAGAGAATAATTCCTCCTAGAATGACTCCAAATATTATGGCGTAGAGTACTTCTTTGCGCATAGCCCCTCGATTATATACCCTAAAAAAGATCGTGAGTTTTTCTGCAGGGCCAGGCCTTGAAGATTGGGGATCCTCTAAGGCCTGGCCCTGCAGGGTGTGTGGTATTATTTACTCATGGAAATTACATATCTTGGACACTCTTGTTTTAAATTAAAAAATAAAGCCGGATTGGTGATATACCTAGATCCATATAAGAGCGAAGTGGTGGGAATTACTTTGCCAAAAGATGTGGCCGATGTAATTACTGTATCTCACAGTCATGATGATCATAGTGCGACCGATGTCATCACCGGACCGGTCAATAGAGAAAATGTATTTTTGATAAATAAAGTGGGGGAGTATGAAATAGCTGGAGTGCAATTTACTGCGACCGGCACTTTCCACGACAAGAACAATGGAGCGGACAGGGGAAAAAACCTAATAATATCGATAGTGGTCGATGGCTTACATATCGTTCATCTGGGAGACTTGGGGGTCAAGCTGACAGAGCCCCAAATAGATAAATTGGGTTCGGTGGATATCTTGATGATCCCGGTTGGGGGGACTTTTACTATAAACGCCGAAGAGGCCTTGGATCTCATTAAAGAGATTCAGCCTTCATATGTTATTCCGATGCACTATAAAACAGCTGAAAGTAAAATAGAGGAAATTGCCAAGCTGGATGTCTTTTTGGAGAAGAATACTTACGCTTTGGTTGGTGAATCGGTGCATAAAATGAAGGTGGATGAAAACAGCTTGCCGGATGACACTCAAATATTACTCATGAATGGCTAGTACTCGTGTACCGCCCCATGCTGATGATGCTGAGAGATCAATCTTGGGTTCGGTACTTATTGATAAAGATTCCATTGTCGAGATTGCGGTAATCTTGAGGCCGGAGATGTTTTATAGCGAAAATAACGGCAAAATTTATGAAGCGATGTCGGCGCTTTATGAAAATCGTGACCCGATTGACGTCCTGACGGTATCCGACTGGCTGAAGAAAAATAAAGTTTTGGATAGGGTAGGGGGCAGAGCTTACTTGTCTGCACTTTCGAATGAAGTACCGGTAGCATCTCACGTCCCTAAGTATGCCCAGATTGTGAAAGATTGTTTTATCAAGAGACTACTAATATCGGCTGGGGCGCAGATGGGGGAGATGGGATTTGATGAAAGTAAGCCACTAGGAGAAATCTTGGATAAAGCGGAGCAGTCTGTGTACGCGCTTTCCCAGTCTCATGTAAAGAAAACCTTTATTCCGATCCGGGAGGCTCTGGCCGAAAGCTTTGACCGGCTGGATAATCTTCATAATTCACCCGATGGTCTTCGTGGTGTACCCACTGGCTTTACTGACCTAGACAATATGCTCGCCGGCATGCAGGATAGTAACTTGATTATTTTGGCAGCTCGTCCCGGTATAGGGAAAACGACGCTGGCGACGAATATCGCCCAGTTTGCCGCGGTGGAAAGAAAAATGCCGGTGGGCTACTTTGCTCTCGAAATGAGTAATCTCGAAATGGTGGACAGGATGCTCGTAGGGCAAGCTAATATTGATGCCTGGAAACTGAAGACAGGGAACCTCAAGGAAGATGATTTTGCGAGACTGTCGGAAAGTATGGGAGTGCTAGCGGACTCGCCACTTTATATCGATGATACTCCGGGGCAGTCCATCTTGGAGCTTAGAACAAAAGCGCGGAAGCTTCACTCGCAGGTAGGCTTGAAACTTCTGGTGGTGGACTACCTTCAGCTAGTGGTGGGGGATAAGTCTTATGACAGCCGGGTGCAAGAAGTGGGGGCGATCTCTCAGGGACTGAAGAATCTGGCTCGTGAATTGAAAATTCCGGTGGTGGCTTTGTCTCAGCTAAACCGGGGAATTGAAAGTAGAACCGAGAAGATTCCACAGCTGGCCGATCTCCGGGAGTCCGGTAGTATTGAGCAGGATGCGGACGTGGTCATGTTCCTGTACCGCCAGGATGACGCCGATCTAGAGAACATGAAGCTAGCGATCGCCAAGCACCGAAATGGGAGTTTGGGCACGATAGATCTCAAGTTCCGAGGAGACAGAGTGAAGTTTTACGGGATTGATCGGGGACACAAGAATTAAATTTTACATTGCATATTTTGTATTGTACATTTACTTATACCAATTAAATCCAAGTAAATCCAAGTAAATGATAAAAACATACCCGTACTTGTTAGATCCATTACCATATGCTTACGATGCCCTTGAGCCGGTGATTGATAAGGAAACGATGGAGATTCACCATGACAAACATCATCAGGCTTATACAGATAACCTGAATAAGGCCATGGAGGCAAATACCCAATTGCAGGTAAAAACTTTGGAGGAGTTGCTGGACTCTGAGATGCCAGCGGTAAAAAATAATGCTGGGGGAGTATGGAATCATGATTTCTTTTGGGAAAGTATGACTACTCCTGGCGAAGGACACATTGGAGAAGCTTTGATGACTGAGCTTGAAAAAGCTTTTGAAAGTGTCGAAGAATTTATGAAAATCTTTGAAGCGACGGCGATGGGCAGGTTTGGTAGCGGCTGGGCTTGGCTGGTGCAGAATACAGATGGGGGACTGGAAATACTTTCGACGGCGAACCAGGATAATCCGATGGTAGATGGCTTTAAACCCTTGTTGGCTATTGATGTTTGGGAACACGCGTATTATCTGAAATATAAAAACAAAAGGGGGGACTATGTCAAAGCCTGGTGGGAAGTAGTGAACTGGGATAAGGTGGAGGAGAGGATGGGGAGGTAGTTCTCAGTTTTCAGATTTTAGATCTCAGTGAGGGGATCGCCTTCGGTCTAGCCTCAGGACCTGCCTCGCTGGGTTCGTCACGAAACCAGCTCCGGCTGTTCGATCCCCTCTGCTCTGTCAAAATCAAAAATCCCCCACTAGGGAGGATTTCAGATTTAGTGCCGAGAGAGGGGATCGCCTTCGGTCTAGCCTCAGGACCTGCCTCGCTGGGTTCGTCACGAA
>CAZUFH010000091.1:0-4197 GCA_964618885.1 uncultured Pseudomonadales bacterium | reverse complement strand
CCCATGCTTCCTTCCCCCGACGTTTTTCCTTACACTATTCGTGTCGTTTCCGAAGTAATGTCTAGTAACGGCTCCACCTCTCAAGCCTCTGTTTGTGGTTCCACTCTGTCTCTCATGGATGCAGGGGTACCTCTCAAGAAGCCTGTTGCCGGTGTTGCCATGGGTCTTATTACTTCAGGAGACAAATATGTTACCCTGACCGACATTAGTGGTTTTGAAGATCATTTTGGTGATATGGACTTCAAAGTCGCGGGCACTGTCGATGGTATTACCGCTCTGCAGATGGACTGTAAAGTCACCGGTGTCAACGCTGACATCCTTGTCAAAGCACTCGAACAGGCCAAGCGAGGCAGACTCAAGCTTCTAGGCATCATGAACGAGGCTCTTCCCGCACCCAGATCTAAACTTTCTCAGTACGCTCCGAGAATCACTTCTACGAAAGTTCCTCAATTAAAGATTGGTGAAATTATTGGACCGGGGGGCAAGATGATCCGTCAGATCCAAGAAGACTTTGGAGTCGAAATTGATATCCAAGAAGATGGCACTGTCACTATCACCGGGCAAGAACAGCTCAGGGTTGACGGCGCTATCGCTTACATCGACTCTATGGTGGCCGAAGCAGAAGTAGGTAAGACTTACCAAGGTACTGTCGTTCGCATCGAAGCCTTTGGCGCTTTTGTCAACATTATTCCGGGTAAAGATGGCTTAGTCCACATCAGCCAAGTTCACCCTGAGACCTTCAAAGCTATGAAGGAAGGGGACAAAGTTACCGTCAAGTGCTACGAAATCGATTCTATGGGCAGAGTGAATCTCACCATGCTTGAAGAAGGCGAGTCTCCTATCCGTGCGGAACGCCCAGCAGGCGGCTCGGGCTTTGGTGGAGGCCAGCCTTCAGGTGGTCGAAGCTTCGGTGGCGGAGGAGACAGAGGCGGTAGACCAGGAGGTGACCGAGGAGGTCGCCCCAGTGGTGGTCGACCCTCACGCCCGTCCTTCAGTAACTTCCGCGACACCCGCTAGGGTTGACTCGTAGAGTCTTATAAGATAAAATCGACCGAGTACTTTAAACACTCGGTCTTTTTTATTCCACGCATCCCCGGAGGTCCAAATTGAATCTTAAACCAATAAAAATAGTAGGCATGGTCGTTGTTACGCTGATTGCTGCCGTCATTGCTGTATCGCTGATGACAGTAGATCGTCAAAAAACCCTTACGGGTTACGACGTCGAATTCTCCCTGCGCGATGAGGGCAGCACTTTCGAGATCGCTTCGTTGACCAAGGATCAGGCGGAGAAGGTCGACGCCAAAATAGAGAATTACTTCATAGACAATAAAGAAGTATTTGTTCTTCAGGACTCAAAGGGGATACAATACGTATCTCGGTCAAAGTTGCACAATAACGGCTCGATATCGCAGAGCTTTGAAGGTTCACTCTCCTGGGGAAAATATATCATTATCGAAGTTTCCCGTGTTGATATCAAACTCACTTCAACGAACCCCCTGAAAGTGACAGTGAACTACTCCACTCGTGATCGATTAAATGAAGTGTGGTTCTGGTTAATCTGTGTGGCACTGCTTTGGCTATATGGAATGTGGATTTCCATATTCGAGTAATTTTTTCATTTTTAGCCGGGCTGGCCCGGCTTTTTTTGTTACCTGTACCTGCAGGGCCAGGCCCTGCAGGCCAAACACTTTCCCCAAGGAGTCTCCTTGTAGGTATTTCCTGCGAGGAGACTCCTTGTTGGTATTTATCAGACATACATTGTCATTCCGGACTTGACCCGGAATCTATATAAATAAATTTCCACTATAATGAATCTAGATGGATACTCCTGCCCCAACAACGGATTCAAATTCAGTCGCGAGACGCGACCTAGATCTGCTGAACAAAAAACTTGAAGGTATCGCCATGCCGCCGGAGCTGAAGCAAAAGGCCAAGGACATGATCGATCGTCTGGAGCGCATGTTCACTCAGGGCTTTTACTCAGAAGAATTTGAAAAAGTCTCGCACTACATCGATTGGATTGTGCGTGTTCCTTGGGATAAGCGAGTCGAAAAGCCCATCGATCTCGTCGCTATCAAAGAATCTATGGACAAGAGTCACTATGGTATGGACTCTGTCAAAGAAAGAATTATCGAGTACATGGCCGTTCTCAAGCTCCGAGCCACCAGAAACCTCGGCGCCGCCCGTGCCCCCATCATTTGTCTCGTCGGTCTCGTCGGTACCGGAAAAACCACTTTCGCCTACGCTCTCTCCGAAGCTCTTGGTCGTCCCATTGCCCGTATTCCTTTTGGTGGTCTTGGAAGTGCCAAAGACCTTCGGGGTGAGTCTCGCTTGCACATCGAAGCCGAGCCTGGCTATATAGCCAGGGCAGTTTGCGATTCGGGTGTCAAAAACCCTATTATCCTTCTCGATGAAATCGATCGTGTGACGGAGGAAGCACGCATGGATATCATGGGTGTATTGGTCGAAGTGCTCGATCCTAGCCAAAACGATCGTTATCTAGATCATTTTATTGACTATCCCATGGATCTTTCCGAAGTCATGTTTATCGCCACCGCGAACAATACAGGTAATCTGGCCACTGCTGTTATGGACCGTCTTGAGCCTATCCAGATGCCTTCCTATACCGATGAGGAGAAAACCCACATCGCCCAAAACTATCTTCTCCCCAAAGCCCTCGAAGCCGCGGGCATGGACCCAGCTACCATTACGATCGACCCAGCCCTCTGGCCCACCCTCATCCGTCCTCTAGGCTACGACGCCGGTATTCGTACCCTGAATCGCACTATCGAAGGCGTCGTCCGCAAAGTCGCCACCATGGTCGTCACCGGTCAAGCCAAAACCGTCCAAGTCACGCCCGACAACGTCAAATCCTTCCTGCCTAAATGGTGAGGAGTAAATTCCCGGTTTTTCATCATATGCCTTGTGCGGATTATGAAAAACAAAGCAATTGGAATTTACGACGATTGCCGGAGCCAAACCCGTAACGGATTTTGGCGAGGCGGGGGTGAGGGCAAAGGTGAAACCTTTGATCCCGAACTCAACTTACTGAAGCCATCCCTGAATAAGTCGCGATACATATTGGAATTTTAAGAAAGGAAATATGTATGAAAACAGGGGTTCCCATGAAGCTACATTGGGGTGGAGTTGTGCCAGAGAGGTACACTCGTGTCATGAAAAGCTGGAATGATCGTCTTTTGTTCGACGACTCAGATATTGCCCAATATCGATTGAGAGTTTTAATCTTCTGGAAAGATCATGGCCGCAAGGCGGCAGAAGAAGCTTTTGCTGTTAAGAAAAGTACTTTGTACCTGTGGAGATCCAAGCTCAAGCAGTCTGAGGGGAGACTTCTCTCCCTTGTACCTCACAGCACTAAACCACACCAAACACGACACATGATTGTCGATGCTCGTCTCTTGGATTTCATTAAAGAAACCAGACAAGAATATGGTTGTATTGGGAAAGAAACCTTGGCTCCGTTAGTAGCTGCATACGCAGCCTCTTTAGGAATCACCGGGTATGGCACTTCAAAGATTGGCAAGATCATCAGACGAAATCATTTTAACTTTACTGGTAAAAAGACCAAGCTTAAACGTCGCAAGATCCTTGGTTTACGCACTAAACGAAGCCCTAAAGTATTTAGTCCAGGATATCTGGAAATGGACTGTGTCACTGTTTACATGAATGGTATCAAACACTACTTTGTCACCGGCATTGATGTGTACACCAGGAAAGCTCATGCGACATTAGTCACTACCCTCTCAGGCAGAACAACCACCAAGTTTCTACTTGATTGGCAAGAAGTCTTAGGCTACAAACCACACACAGTTCAAACCGACAACGGGAGTGAGTTTTTTGGGTCATTTCATGAATACTTGGAGGAGCAAGGCCTAACCCATATCTTTACCTACCCTCACTCACCCAAGGTTAATGGCTTTGTGGAGCGCTTCAACCGCACCTTTCAGGATCAATATGTTAATCAGTGTAACGCGCTCTGGTCAGACGACTTTCAAAGGGCACACAGTAAACTTAACAACTATCTTAATTGGTACAATACGGTCAGACCGCACAGCTCACTTGCTGGTTTGACACCGCAACAGTTTACAAATCAGTATTTTTCCAATATGTATGCGACGTGAGCAAGTTCTTGACGTTTTATGGTTGACGTGCTAAAATAGGTAAAATTCTTTAACTTTT
>CAZUFH010000090.1:0-4241 GCA_964618885.1 uncultured Pseudomonadales bacterium | reverse complement strand
AAAAACAAACATCTGAGGACTTAATCGCTAAGGTTCAGGACCCCAATCACATCATCATTACGGCCGAGCCGCCAATCTCAGCCAGATGGTACGTGGTCCACACTCAGTCGGGTCACGAGAACCGTGTCGCCGTCACTCTCAAGACCAGAGTTGAGTCCATGGGACTCACCCACAACATCTTCGAGATCCTGATCCCTACTCAAGAAAAGATCAAGATCAGCAAAGGCAAGAAGGTCACCATCAAAGAAAAGCTTTTCCCCGGCTACATGCTCGTCCGCATGATCGTCACCGACGATGCCTGGCTCGCTGTCCGCACCACTCAAGGTGTCACAGGCTTTGTCGGCACTGCCGATCAGCCCACCCCACTACCTGAGAACGAAGTCAAAGCCATCACCGCCTTTGGTGAGCAGGCGGCTCCCAAGTTCCAGTCTGCGTACACCGTGGGCGAAGCAGTCCGTATCATCGAAGGACCATTCACAGACCTTCTCGGGACCGTTTCCGCGATCGACGAGGCCAAAGGCAAGATCGTTACCCTAGTCTCCATCTTCGGCCGCGAGACCCCAGTGGAGTTAGATTTCTTACAAGTAGCGAAGATTTAATTTCCTCTCCCCTGTAGGGGTCGGTCGTGACCGACCCGCTCAATCAGACGTTATGACAAAATCTTAGACGATATAGATAAAGGCAAAGGAATCAGCTTTTCAACAAACTCCGTAGACGAACTAATGGAACACGGTTCTCATAATCAAGTTTATTGACCACAAAAAGCCCCACCTAACGGTGGGGCAAAACGAGCAATTTTATTCGTCGGATCTTTTGGTGAGCATCATTTTCATGCCTACTTTGGCAATTTCCACGTCCTGATCTTCAGTCCCACCGGAAAAACCGGTGTAGATGGTGTAATCATCATCCACAGTCATCAAACCACCACGGTAGGAAGATTCTCCATACTTGAGATCGGCGGAAGCAATATGCCCACTCTCGGTGCCAGTATCCATCATCACAGCTAACTTTTCCATGGCCACCCCAAAGTAGTTACTTGGACGGTCCCCGTACCCTCGGCTTTCGCGCTGGAACATATCATTTACAATGCCATACTTGATTTCTGCAATTTCTTGACGTTTTCCACGCACGGCTACAAAAGCCACACCCTTATTTACCTTCATGGACAACGCTACTTGGATCATCGCTCTTACCGAGAACATTTGCCAAATTGGGTCGACATAAAATTTCTTGTACACAGAAACCTCCTCTTGACTTCAGATTCAAAGAACTACCGGATATTTTACCACGGCTAACTTGACTCCAAACTCCATTTCTGCCATATTTAAGTTACCTCCTATGAAAAACCTAAGTGGTCAACAATCCCTCTGGTTGGTCTTCCCCATCCTCCTTGTCCTAGCCATCCTCATCGCAGGCATCATCCTTCTCCCCACCATCCAAACCGAGATCCGCAGCCGAGCTTCTGAACCAATCATCGTACCCATTACCCAAACAGAAACACCCGAAATCATCTGCTCAGAGCTTTACTCTCCCGTCTGTGGCTCAGACAATCAAACCTACAACAACGGCTGTGAAGCCAACCTCGCTGGGGTTTCAAGCCACACACTAGGAAGTTGCATCACTCAATACACTCTCCCCACCACGAACTAAATTACGACTTTCATACTTATCCGTTTCCTCACGTGTCATGCCGGACCCGATCCGGTGGTGGGATTTTTTTTTGACAGATATCGTCACTTATGATACAATCTAGTCATGTTAAGCACCAACACACCTACCCTGCAAGCATACACCCCCGAGCAAGTAGCCAATATGCTCCAGCTCAGCAAAAACACCGTTTACCAGCTTATCTCCTCCGGTGAGATCATTGCCAAGAAATTTGGTAAGGTCTATCGTATCTCCCCCAGCTCTCTTTCCTACCTCTTCTCTGGCCTTGATAGCGACCTCTACCAAGCCGAGCAAGGAGATCTTCAGAACCTGCCTCTGATCACCCAAACGCTCTCCGAAGTTCGAAAAGAATTATGAAACCCTTAAGTGTCTTTCTCGACTCGGATGTCATTGTCTCCTCTTGTCTTTCCGCTACCGGCGCAGCCAACTTGCTATTAAATCAGGATACGCTCATCAAGTTTTATACCAACATTCAGGTAAAAGAACTCCAAATCGTTTTCGACCGGCTCTCCATAAACTCCACAAAACTCACAGAAACCCTACAAAAATGTGTCCAAGTTGAGCTAAAGTCACCCAATCTAAACCTTTACTCCTCACACACCACCGACCTTAACGACCGGCACATTGTAGCCGGAGCTGTAGTCTCGCACACCAAGTTCCTCATTAGCTACAATATCAAGCATTTCCAGGCTGAAGCCATAAAACGTGACTTTGGCATCAACACTCTCACTCCAGCCCAGTTCCTCCAGTTCCTCCGCTCCACTGGGAAAATCTAAGCTAACGCAAAAAAAACAGCCCCGATCTTCATCGAGGCCTTGTCAAGCGCTATTTTTCATCCCGAAGAACAGCAATCACCCTGTCCCAATCTTGAATCTCCATTAAGAACGAAGTACTCGTAAAAACCGTCGAGATAGCATGACATTCTTCCAGTATTCGAAATTGGCCAAGATGTTTGTCGTAGAGGATAGTTGATCCACTAATAGCTTTTGGCAATTCACTAATAAACGGCCTATCATTATACAGTGTCAGTATCAGCTGTTTAAGATCAACAATCAATCCTTTGTCGTAAATTAATTCCACAGAACCCGTGCCCACAATCGCGATAGATGACATCTTCACTCCTTTTCAAGGTTTCCCAGATTATACCATCCTGTGCTAAAATACTCCTACCTCGTCAAAGATGAGGCAGCTAACCCAAAAAGGTCAGGCGAACTGAGACAACCGAAGCACACCAGTGCTGAGTCCCGGATCACAATCCGGGATCCATACATCAAGTCCAGTCCAAAACCCCTTTTTACGTCAGCTAATATTAAAACCTTGTCATCCTCGCGAATGCGGGGATCCATCCGGATAAATCCAATTTGGTATTTATTTGTATAGATTCCCGATCAGGTCGGGAATGACATATTTATAAATACAAAAAAACATGGCTAAAAAAGTCAAAGTCATCTTGAAGCTTAATCTGCCTGGTGGCACTGCCAATCCAGCTCCTCCGGTCGGTCCAGCGCTCGGTCAACATGGTGTGAACATCATGGAATTTATCCAGCAATACAACGCCAAAACCGCTGACATGAAAGGTCAGATGGTCCCAGCTCTTGTTACCATTTTCGACGACCGTTCCTTCAAGTTCGAGCTCAAAACCCCTCCAGTCTCCGCTCTGATCAAACAAGTTCTAAATCTGAAGCTTGGCTCAGGCGAACCAAACAAGAAAAAGGTCGGAGTCCTCACGGCAGATCAAATCAAGACCATCGCCGAAAAAAAACTGCCTGATATGAACACCAGTGACCTGAACGCCGCCATCAAAATGGTCGAAGGCACCGCCAAATCAATGGGTATAACAATTGCCGCTTAACACCTATGAAAAAAATCAACTGGAAAGAACTTTACCTCGATCTCCCTACTCATGTAGCCGAGGCACTGAGAGCCGCTCGTATGAAACCGGAGCAGATCGTCCTCAAAGAAGACGGTGAGCTCATTGCCATCGAAGGTATCACCGAAAAAGACGTCGAGTCTATCCGCACTCTTTACAACTCCGACACCGTCAAAGATGCCGTTATCGACCTCGTCATCCCGAGTGAAGTCGAGGGATCTCCCTCCACCGAAACAGATGCTGCTCAACCAAAAAAGGTTATTGCACCCAAGAAACGTGGCAAGAAGTACAAGACTATGGCCAAGGAAATTAAGAGTGGTGAGCTCTACTCTATCCTCGATGCTGTTGAGAAGCTAGCCAAGCTAGCCACCAGCACCAAGCTCAAAACCGTCGAACTTACTCTAAACACCGTCGATACAGGACTTCGTGGAGAGCTCAAACTCCCTCACTCTACCGGCAAAGAAGTCAAGATTGAAATCTTCTCGGACAAAGTCGCCGCCGACATCGAAAAAGGCAAAATTAACTTTAGTATTCTTCTCGCAACCCCGGCTGATATGCCCAAGTTGGCCCGACTTGCGAAGGTCCTAGGACCCAAAGGCCTCATGCCAAACCCAAAGTCTGGTACCGTAACGGAGAATCCAGAGAAGCGAATGGCCGAGCTGACTGCCGGTGGCACTCTGCCTTACAAAACCGAAGCCAAGTT
>CAZUFH010000089.1:2434-4264 GCA_964618885.1 uncultured Pseudomonadales bacterium | reverse complement strand
GTCCCACCCACTCCCCCAGCCAGCAAAATCTATACTATTAGTCTCGGCAGCGACACCGAGCTAAACAGCTTTGACCAATCTGGTCCTATCAAAGCATCTCTCTCAGACCTCAAGGTGGGCTCCACCGTCACTGTCTACTCAGCTGACCCCATTACTAGTACCTCTTTCTCAGCCGCCCTAGTCACCATCCAGCCGGCAGTTGCCCTACCCCCCATCCCTCCCGCAGCACCCGCCAGCAACAATCCCGCCCCCGCCACCCCACCAACAGAGACCACCCCTTAAGTCCCATCCAAATTATTCCTATCTCTTTGCCAGATGGCCGGGTTCAATTGGATGTATTCAATAATTTTCAAATACTCCTTTTCGTCTCTAATAATTCTCTCATAATAATTTCGCTGCCATAATCGTTTTATAAATGGTTTCCACCCCTTGTTTTTAACGTTCAAGATATATTCATGTGTGGTTAACGATTTAAATGCACCGATAATCTCACCAATCATCGTAGGGGCGGGTCTTGTACCCGCCCGTATATTATTGATGTTCCAAACAAATTCTCTCTATTCTGGGAACAAATTGTTACAAAACAATACCCATCACAAGAATAATCATATCCAGCCAAGCGGATATTTTTACGGGTTTTCTGCATACAATCATTTTGACATACAGCCCTACCACAAAAAATCCCTCACCAACAGGCAAGGGATTTCAACCAACACCCCCTACTTCCCCGCTGCAAAGAGATCGTCGTGCATCTCCCAGAATTTACCCTGTTCACCGGCACACAAAGCCGCTTCAGCTGCCTTCTGAGCATTGGGGTGGAAGGATAGAGGGAAGCTCTTGTACTCCAAGCTAATCTTGCCCTTATACTTCTCCATCACTGCTGTTATCGTTGGGAAAGCTCTCTCACAGAATGGGCACTCAAAGTCGGTGAACTCCACCATCTTTATCTTGGCATTTTTCTCTCCGAAAATGTAACTATCTGCCAGATTCAGTTTCTGTCTCTTTCCATCCACTCCGACGGTCGTCGCCGCTTTGTCTCCAGAACCGTCTTTAAGTTCGGCGTCAATTATGGCTTCAAAGCTAGACTGAGGCTGAGCCCCTACTACCAAGATTCCGTTTATTAAGAATGATGGTGTGCCACTCACTCCCAAAGCCGCCCCCTCTTTTTGCTCAGCTGCTACTCTAGCCGCAGTCGATCCGCTATCCAAACACTGATCAAACTTACCGGTATTAAGACCCAGGTTCTTGGCCCGTGCCTTGAGACTGGCTATATCCAGCTTCCTCTCAGCCGGTGTTGGAGCTTGATTCCCGGCCGGTGCTGTGGGAGCAGTGGTGTCTGTTCCGGCGACATTTTTTGATATTCCCTCTACTTGTGAGGAAAGTCTACCTATGTAAAAGGCAGCCGCAATTAGCAACACGACCATCACTGGCGTATAGAACTTTGTAAAATCTTTATTTTTTTCTGACATACGAGAATAATACCAGAATAATTACTTTACCACCACAATTTTTTCAGTAAGCGTTCACGATTTATCAAAGTAATCATGTCATCGCGAACCCGCCATAGCGGGTGTGGCGATCCATCCCTTTTCTGGATTGCCGCGCTTTCGCTCGCAATGACGAACTGTTGACAACTCCTGAATGGTTATTTTTTTCAGGCGCGTCTTTGTGAAGATTGTCATTCCGGACCTGATCCGGAATCCAGGGCGCCATTTTTCTTTTGCCCCAAAAAATTGCGAGGTGACACCACGCTCTTCCCTGTTTTCTCCTCCAGTTCGATTCTCGCATTCTTTGCAATTCTGCCACCTTTTATCGCCGGCTCTTTGTTCT
>CAZUFH010000089.1:0-2424 GCA_964618885.1 uncultured Pseudomonadales bacterium | reverse complement strand
CAAGGACTGTCCTTGAAGGCAACCCTACTCAATCTTTTTATTTACACGTCCACCCAAAAAGTTCTTCGGCGATATCACTTTCTTACCAGTCCTCAGCCACCATTTTCAACCGGTTACAATTTGTAACCACTTCACTCCCTTCAAACTTCAGATCCTCAAAGGGGGACCAAGGGGGATTTTAAATAAAAGTCTATTTCATCACAAAGTTGAGCATCCGATCTTTCACATAAATTGTTTTCAAGATCTTTCCTTCCTTCAGATACTTGGCCACTTTTTCATCTAGTTTTGCCAAAGATATCAATTCTGCCTCTTCGATACCTGCGACTACTTCTATCACCGCTCTCATTTTCCCGTTTATCGCCACCGACACCTTTACTTTTTCATCCACCAGATATTTTTCGTCGACTACTGGCCAAAGAGTGTTATGGATACTAAATCCTCCTCCCATTTTTTTCCATAACTCTTCTGCGACAAAAGGCGCAAAAGGTGCCAGCACCTTTATCATATTTCCTAAATCCTCCTTTGAAATTTCCAGTCCTTCTTTCGTCAAACTATTGAGAGTTTCCATCAGTTTGGCTATGACCGTATTAAACTTGAAGTTAGCCATATCAGTCTCCGCCATCCTCACCAATTTATTCACCAATGTTTTCACTGTAGGTCTCGTGGATCCCGAGTACTCTCGGGGGCCAGACCCCTGTGGCTGCCCATTCATCCGTTCTTCAACGTAGGTATAGAACCTCTCAATAAATCTTTTTACTCCAATGAGCGACCTCTCGTTCCAAGCCATGGTTGCGTCAAACGGACCCATGAACATAAGGTAAGTCCGGAGAGAATCAGCCCCATACTTTTCTACAAATTCATCAGGCACAATTACGTTCCCTTTACTCTTACTCATCCGGTTCCCATCCGGACCCAAGATCACCCCGTGCGACACGCGTTTCTTATATGGCTCAGGAATCTGTTTTGGCACTACTCCGAGGTCCCACAGGAACTGGTAAATAAATCTTGAATAAAGTAGATGCAGGGTATTATGCTCATCCCCACCGACGTAGACATCCACCGGCATCCAGCACTCCTGTCTTTTCATATCGGCGAGCACGTCTTGATTCTTGGGATCGCAATACCGGAGGAAATACCAGTCACTGCCGGCCCAGTTTGGCATTGTGTCCGTTTCTCTTTTGGCTTTACCTCCACAGTTCGGACAAGTCGCCTCCACCCAGTCCTTAATATTGGCGAGAGGTGACTCCCCTGTATCAGTCGGTAAATATTTCTCGACGTCAGGTAGCACCACCGGCAGGTCCACCATGGGCACCGGATACCACCCACCCGTCATTCCGACCGAAGTGGAGGAATCTCCCTCCATCACTGTCATTCCCGACCTGATCGGGAATCCATCCCCTTTTCCTGCACAGCTTTCACAATAAATCATCGGGATCGGTTCCCCCCAATAATGCTGCCTAGAAAATATCCAATCTCTCAGGTGATAACTCGTTACTCTTTTACCCCACCCCTTTTCTTCAAAATAGTCCATCGTTTTCTTCATCGCTTCCGAGAAATCCATTCCATTCAAAAAGTTAGAATTGACCATCCTTCCTTTATCACCAACATGAACGACGAATGGCTCTTCATTGATATCTTTGTCATTCTCACCACTCGAAACAACTCTTACAATTGGCAAATCAAATTTCTTGGCGAAATCCCAGTCTCTCCGGTCATGTCCCGGGCATCCCTGAACTGCTCCAGTCCCCACAGACATCAAAACAAAATCGGATATCCACACGGGAATGTCTTTACCTGTCACATGATTCTTTACATAAAGTCCTGAAAATACCCCTGTTTTCTCTTTACTCAATTCAGCTCTTTCAAAATCACTTCTTTTCTTAGTTTCGTTCAAGTAATCCTTAACGTCATTCCTGACTTGATCAGGAATCCATTCAATAAATTCCTTATTCGTCAATATTTCATTCACCAGCGGATGCTCCGGTGCTATCACTAAAAAAGTGGCACCAAAATTCACAGGCGTCGTCGTAAACACTTCTATCTCCTCAATCTGACATCTGATATCTGATATCTGATATCTGATGTTGACCCCCTCCTTCTTCCCGATCCAGTTTATTTGCGCCGCTTTTACTTTCTCGATAAATTCGGTATCGTAGAGTCCGTTAATCAGTCTGTCGGCATAGTCCGTTATCTTCACCACCCACTGAGATATGGTCCGTTTTTCCACTTCGGTTCCACACCTTTCACACTTTCCATCAATTACCTCTTCATTGGCTAGTCCAATCTTATCTTTCGGGCACCAGTTTATCGGCATCGCTTCTTTGTGAGCCAGTCCCTTTTCAAACAGCTTGGTAAATATCCACTGTGTCCATTTGTAATAGTCCGGAGAGGTCGAGTTCACTTCCCGATCCCAGTCAAAAGAAA
>CAZUFH010000088.1:0-4309 GCA_964618885.1 uncultured Pseudomonadales bacterium | reverse complement strand
GTATCCGCCATCGATAGAATTGCGTGCAAGTCTATCGGGGTGCCAGGAAAGAATGGCGTCGGCTTCGCCACTTTCTATTTTAGTTAAGACTTCTTTGAAAACTGGTCTGCCTGGACTTTTAGCAGTTTTGGACTCTGAGAAAGTGGCGACTATCTCAAGCTTTTCCCTTATGGCGAATTCCTGAAGCTCAGCAATCTGCGCTTCAATGGACAAGACCTGTTTGTCTTTCTCATCGGTACTCTTTCGACAATACAATATGTATTTCATCTTACTATTATTTAACCATATATTTCCCGAAAGAGTACGGCTAAGACAAACCCAGTCTTGTTCCCCGTTTTGCGTTGGCGGTTCTTTTTCTTTTTGAAAGTACAGCAACTTAAAAGCCCTGAGCATCGCTCCGTGCGTGGGTGGGCGCACGGGCGATATCCCAGAAATCTGGGCGAAACTTCTTTGAGGTGAGGTGTTATAACGAAATTCGAACTTATTTTCGGGACCATTACTAATTAATGGCTCACCGCTCGGCAAAATTGCCTCGCGGTTCGCCAACCCCGCCTGCCGTAAACATCGGCTCGAACGGCACCACCGCAGTGGTGCAAAAAGAACCGCCAACGCAAAACTTTATTTATCTTATAGTAGATAAATACAATATTGTATCGCAGTTCTTATAACTTACAGTCTGAACGATATCCTGTTGTGAATAGATACAAGCCACATGTATCATGAATTTAATACATGGACAAGCTAATTGAGTTAGTTATAGGTGATAAAGCTACAAAAAAATTTGTGTGGTTTGTATTTGCTTTGTACCTATTGGTTGATAAGGGTCCAAGCTGGATTGAGCTTTTTAAGGAAAAGCCAAAACCTCAACCACAGGTCATCGGCCTCTCCACAACTGAAGAACCTCACAATACTAGCCCAGACGTCACAAAACCAACTTGTGTATCTTACTTACCACTAGACGATGTAGATATTAAGGTTGTTTACGATAGAATGGCCAAACGAAACGGGCTACTTTCCCCAACGGGGGGAGGCAACACATGGGAAGGTATCGTTTGGATTGTAAAACAAATAGACCCAAATTTTAAAAAAATCTTTGTTGAATATGAGATTGTTCCTGATGAAAAAGGCAATAAACCTCCTTCAATTATCTGGAGCATAGCAAGAACAATGAGTGATAATAAACGACAACATATTGCAAAAATTTGGATTCCAGAATTCTCAAATATTGACGGGTATAATATTCCCCAATTGATTGGTTTTGCGAAGAATAACGACTACACGCTAAACAGTTTTGAAAGAGAGATGCCACTCTCACTACCAGACGCCGTAAAGCTGAAACAGATAGATACACTTATCATTGAGCCAACAAGTATAAGTGGAAACGAAATGGTGACTAATTTTACCTACACTTACACATCAGATAGAACAGGTGTTGCAACCTCCTTCCCTTTTTCAAAAAAAATTAGTTTTCCATTCTCGAATCTAAAGGATTCAAATGAGAAGCTTGATATTGGTCTGGGTAGTTACGCAGGGAACGGGCTCAGGTTAATATCACTTCAGGTGTGTTACTGACTATTACACGGTTAGGTTTGGTGACTTTCAAATAGAAATTATTAGATCGATTGTAAGGAGTAACCTGGAAGCTATTCTAAAATGACTGTTATCTGAAATATAATACAGGCTAACTATATGTATATTTTTATCGACACCAGTATCTATCTCACTTTTTTTCACTATACTAGTGACGACTTGGAGGAATTAAAAAAGCTTGAAGCCTATCTAAAACAAGGAAAAATAGTTCTAATCCTAACCGACCAAGTCGAGAACGAATTTCGCCGTAACAGAGAGACAAAAATTGCTGATGCTCTTCAAACTTTTGAGAGTCAAAAATTCCCTGGCACCTATCCACACTTTTGTAAAGAATATGAAGAGTATCCATCACTAAGACAGGCTGCATCTCAATACAGCAAAGCCAAAATTGCATTGTTAGAAAAACTTAAGATAGACATTAAAGCAAAGAACCTTGGTGCAGATAAAATAATATCTAGCTTGTTCTCTCTAGCTTCAAGAGTAGAGTCAACACAAGACTTAGTAGCTCGTTCCAAAATTCGATACGATAGGGGTACTCCCCCTGGAAAGAAGAAATCTTACGGAGATGCTATAAATTGGGAAAATTTACTAGAAACAATACCAGTATCAGAAGACTTGCATTTTATTGCAAAAGATAGTGATTACGACTCTGAAATAGACGACAACGATTTTTCTGAATATCTTACAGATGAATGGAAAGAACTTAAAAAGTCCGAAATTAGCTATTACAAAACACTTTCAGACTTCTTCGGACAACATTTTCCCGATATTCAACTGGCAAGTGAAATCGAAAAAGAACCATACATTGCAAACCTAGCAGAAAGCGGATCTTTTGCAAGTACACATCTAGCTATTGCACGACTTTCCAAGTTCAATTCCTTTACCGATAGAGAGGTCAACTTAATCCTGTTAGCTGGTACCAATAATGGTCAGGTGTACGGAATTTCAGAAGACGAAGACGTTAGAATCTTCTTTAATACCCTTGTCTCGGGCAGACAAACAAAAATATCGTCCGAGCTGTTGGAAGATTACACGAATAAATTCTGCTCTACAGAGGTGCTTGTGGAAGCACCATTCTAAAATACTGGTTTTGCGGGCATTGTTTCAGAAATTGGTACTTTTAAGAGCCATTGTTGATGCGCCTCTCTTACACCCTCTTTTCTGTGTGAAGCAATATATTCACCTACGGGTGTTTCTTGGTTTTCTTCAATAAGTTTTCTGAAGGCTTCATCTCCAACAATAATTCTTGATATATACGAGACATCTACCCCTCTTACAAGCGCCTCTCTTTCCATTTCAAATCTGTTTTTATTGTTTACCATCACTTTACTGTCTGGAATTACCATTTCAACAATTAATGCTGTACCGTGTGGTGGAAAAAGTCTAGGACCACCTGGATTGACAGACATAAATGGCGAATATTTAATAACTCGCTCGCGTCCATAGCTTCCAATAGCGTGTATTTTTTTTATTTCATCTGGCTGAAGATTTTCTTCAATAAATGAAAGTATTCTTTCCCAATTTGTTATCTCTCCATTTACACCAAATACCTTATCAATTTCTTCTTTGTCTGTATTCTCAAATACTTTGTATAACATATCTGTAACTGGTGTGTTTTCTAGATCGATATCGCGACTATCCAGAACATGGTTTAACATATGCAAGAAAGCCTTATCATCTAACGAAAAGGGCTCGTCGTGGTGATCCACTGGGTTATCGTGTCCAGACTCTAAAAGCATTAGTAATGCGTCTGTGGAAATTTGACGATAATAACGCACAGGTCTACCTTTTATATCCAAACTCGCCTCCTTAATTTTTTCTCTCTGATATTCTTCTGAATACACAGAATCAGCCACTTCCTGTACCTCTCGTGGTTTATCGGCTACATAAAACAACTCTCCAGTGCTGTCTTTCGACAGTGTCAAAACATTTTTTAAGTCTGCCACAAGCCTGAGTCTTTTTTCTTTATCTACAGACAACGGCTCTCTTGGTAGGTTTACTTCTTCGAGTATCATATTATTTCAGTAATTCCAATAGGAAGGGAATCTCTGTCACTCCTTGTTCACCCGCAAAATGTCCCTGCTTGTTTTTAACTATAATCTCAGCACCTAGTTTGTCACGATAGACTTTGAAGTTGTCCTCATAATTCACAAAGGGATCATCAATGCGAACAGCGGCTGGCAAACCCTCGTAGACTCGGTCTGCACCATCAACTTCGATTTTGTAGGATTGTTCCTCTTTTTTTTGATCACCGAAATAGCGATTGAACATTGCTTCGAGCTCATTTGATTCCACGAAAAACGATAATCCGCAGCTCCAATCCGAGCCTTCACCATGTGTCTTCATCTGGACAGACCACAAGTACCACATTGTTTCCTGTCCTGGATAGCTATCTCCAGCAGTAATAATCGCTTCTGCTACGGCTGTGCCACAGTGAATTGCTCCGCAACCACAAGAAAACCCCTCGCGTTCCCGTCCGAGAATGAGCGGCTCTAACTCCTTAATGAGTTCCTGAACAGCCTGACGATTCTTTGCTAATGCCATGATAAGCCTCCTAAATAGTTTGAATATGAAAAGGGCAAAATATCTAACTTGTGTAGTATATCTCTTCTGTACCTAAAAGTCAACGTTATGGGCTTATACTTGAATCTAAACTGCGCATGTTTGTGCCTGCGGAGCAGGCACTTGACCGATAGGCCAATGCTGTCTCAATCCTAAA
>CAZUFH010000087.1:0-4385 GCA_964618885.1 uncultured Pseudomonadales bacterium | reverse complement strand
CCATAGTTAGTGTTCGTAAATTCTGGTCTTAATAATCTTGAGCTGATTGAAGAAGACAATAGGGTTTACTTGGAGTTCACCCTTCCAATACAACTCAACAAATTTGTCGAGATTTTTGTTTCGTTTGAAGAGGAATTGAATTTTGGGGAGATTAGACCTGTCGAGTGAATCAACTGGGTAGTAGAGAGATAGAGCTGTTACGAGAGCTAAATCAGAAGAAGAAAAATAGTCATTTATGGTCATATCTGGTTATTTTGGTAATAACCTAGATATTACGGTTAGGAAAATGTAAAGTAAAAAAAACTAGAGGGTGTTACACCTGTAACATATTTTAATTGTCACAAAAGAAGTCTTTGTCAATAACCTCTGTGAATGACTTAAAATTTGTGGTTGGAATACCCTTAATTAGAATCTTGTATTTTCTGTGCATTTGTCTCGCTGTTGCTGGTTCAATGCCATCGTTTGTACTTGACAGTTCAGCTTCATTACTGATTTCGTCAGAAATTTTATCGTATGATTTACCCTCTTTTCTTTCTCTGTAGATTCTTTGCATGGTTTTTATTGTTGGTTTGTTGATGACGGGAGTTGATGGATCGGTTTTTTTGATTTGCCGATTTATTTTTGGCCATAGATTATCTATCTCGTTAATGAGTTCAGCCTTACTCGTAAAAGGCCCATTTAACTCTAGGTAGATGTCTTTATCTGTTTCAGGCTTGTATCCAAAAATTTCAGTCAGTTTGGGGTCGGTGTAATTTTCGTAGAGAGTTGACCCTGAAATTAAGATTACTTTTGATATTGCCTTGGTGGTAATAATAAGTTCATCAAAAAAGATTAGAAACAATAATGGATCAGACCACCTGAATACATTAAGTCGGAATAAATGACAGATAGTACTTGCCAGTAAATCTGCTTGGGTCAAATAGAAATCCATTCTTTTTTTGGGAGTTTGTTTTGATTCTAATTTCGAAAAAATAGATGGGAAGTCAATTTTGTTAACAACGTTGATAGTGTATGGATGGTTTTTAATAGAAGTAAACGGACTGGTTGATTTTGTACCATCACCCTTCTTATGAAGTACAACCCCATTTGTTGGTAGATGCAGAAGCCTCCTTCCCTCTATTATTGCTTGACTAAACCTTGTGGTATCTTCAAGGAGAGAAATGTAGATCCTCTCTTTCTTTGATAGTTTATCTTTGGGATCAAGATTAACTGGTTCAACAATTTTTATTTTCATCCTGAGACATATTGTATTTTATTGTGAAGCAATATCAAGTAAGATATGGTTATGGCAAGGATAAGTAATGATGGATTACTCAAGTTATCTCAAGTTTGTGAGATGTTGAAAGTTCACCCAAACACGTTACGGGCTTGGGATAAAAAAGGAATTTTGAAAGCGGTGAGATTTGGAGTGAGAGGAGATAGAAGGTATAGAAGAGAAGATGTCGAGAAGTTTATCGATTCAAAAACCAGTGTTTGATGTAGTAGTTTAATTTGGTACTATTTTTCTACCCCCTTACACGCAATATCTTGTAGAATATAGGCAGTAACCTAAACTCAAGGATTTTTCTTTGGGCATGGTGAAGGAAATCCGTTCAAGGCAGTAAGCTCGTCGTTAGAGCATCCTTGAACGGTCATATCTCGAAAGGGGTATGGGTGGCGTAAGCCATCGCTAGCGGCGAGCTTTTTGGCATTTAAAAACAAAAAATGACAATTAAATGGTTTTCAAATTCTGATAACAAAAAATCTTCCACGACGATAAATAAAGCTAATCTTACGGCCGAAAAAGTGTTGGAATTTGATAAAGAAGTCAAAAAACTAGGTAAGTATTTTATTTTTCTAAAGAACTATGTCCAGGAAATTTTAAATACTGAACCGGAAATTGAAGAGGAAATTAAAAAACTTATAAGCAGAACTAAACGGGATTTGAAAAAAGAGTACATTCTAAGGGAGTCGTTAATTCTACGGTATTCTCTTCTTCATGTGTGGTTTTTTGATATCAAACCACCGCAAAATCAGAACGAGGTAGCAGAGAATTTCATTCTCATTGATCGTGCCATTCAAAATGTTTTGGAAAGTAATAATAAATCAGATTATTTGATTTGGCTCGAAAAAGGCTTTGCTGATTTCTTCGGTACCAATGAATTGGAGTTTTCAAAATTGGATGAGTTTAAAGCGTCCGTCATAGAAAAAGTTTCAGAAAAAATGACCCTAATTCCATTTGAAAGTACGGGGGGAAGCTTCTCTGGAGAGTTACATGATGGTGTACTAAAACTGTTGATGGAAACTATTGAAAAAGACAAAAAGTCATATTACATGGATGACAGATCGATAACCCATGAAGAGAAAGATGAGATCAAAACGGTAATTAGAGATATATCAACTCAAACACACGAAGATGCAAAGAGTGTTTTAGAAGACATGCTCAACGAAATGGAAAGTACCCAATAAGATGAAAAAGATTATGTTTATTCTTGTTGGTCTTTCAGTTCTTATTATTTCCTTATCGCTCTCATATTACTTACTGATATATCTTCCAAAAAGAGATAAAAATTATGATATCGAACTAAAAAACATACAAAAAGATTTGCATAGTGTTCCAAAAGAGATAAACACGATTGATATTAACAGTAGATTAGAAGAGATAGAATCAAATCAGAGGATTCAAGATCGAGAAAGACGTTCACAAAATGACTGTGAATCCACCGGCGGTGAATATCAGGGGGGCGGAATATGTGTTTATCGTTAGTTATAAGAGACAACATATTTAATGAAAATACTAAAACAAAAGACACTACCGTTCATTTTTGTAGCACTTATATTCTTCGTTTTAGGATTCTTTACCCATGGATCAATAAAAAAGCCAATCATATCATCTGTATTACCTCAAGAAACAACAAAACAAGAACAAACTTTATCAAGATCAATCTGTGACAAGGTTATTGATAGCGAATACCTTCCTGTTAAAAAATATGAAGGTAAACCCGCAAAGGTCGACTTTTCAAGTCTTCCAGCAGCCAGAGAATATCGAACAGAGATTACCGAACAAGCATCCGATGGAATCAATTATGCTGGACACTATACTGTTGCTAAATGGGGATGTGGAACAAACTGTATCGGATTCGCAATTATTGATGCGATTAACGGAAAAGTGGTTTATTATGCACCACACAATGAAGAAGGAAATGGGTTGACTTACAGTTTCGACAGTAGAATCTTAATTCATAACGAAAAAGATGACTATTCATATTACAAAGGGAAAACGATCGATGAACTTATTAGTAGCAAAGAAATTCAATTTGGATTACCAAGGGAATACTATCTACTCATTGAAAAATCAGATGATGGATATGAGTGGATAGATGGTGATATATGGTTGAAAAAGATTTGCGTGGAAAATGTATTGGATGGCGTTTATAGAGAAGACAACAAAACAACAGCATCAGAAGCAAAGCAAGAGCTTAAGGTATCAAAAATTCCTGATACTGAAACTGCGAAATGGCAAGGCAAAACGAGTGACTGGCTTGGAAGAACTTTTGATGTCAACAACAATGGAAAGGAATTTACTGAGAAGGGCTATACATTCATATCCTCCACGGGCTGGACAATACCCAAAGAACCATACGCTGTAGACAAAGGAGATTTGGTAAAAGTTGAGATGAACGAAGGCAATAATTGGGAAACTTACCCTGAACAAAAAACCTTACTAAATAAGGCCAATCTATTATCAACACAAAGACAGTATTTTTATGACAATAACTATGTTCCTCGTTCAGTCGAGCATTTTGATGTTACAGGAGACGGTGTTGCAGAGACCGTTGTTACGAGCCTATCTCTTGGATGCGGAAGATGCGTAGATTTCTATTTTACAATTTTTACAAACGAGGGTATATATACTGCCAGACAAAGAGAAGGGGCAATCATAAAAACTGAAAATGGAAACGGCTTCTATCTAGTAGATATTGATTACCCAGTTGAGGGAACAACTCTAACTATTAGTAAATATAAATGGGTTGAGTCCACATTTGTTCAAGTAGCAAGGAAGGAAGTTGTTTACACACCCATATCGGCTATTTCAGAACCAAAACCTCAAATAACATATTATGGATACAACACAAAGATTTCAACTTCGGGAGAAGCAAGATTCTATTGGGTAGATCCTGATAGTGGAAAAATAATTGATCAAAGTGATCCACAGGCTTGGTTTTGGGCTATGCCTCCGGAAAAGGTCACAGACAACGATGACTTAACTGCAAAATGGTACAGATTTGTTCATGAAAATGCTGATTCTACTTTTAGGATAACTGGTACACGAGGAGATGACGACTGTGGTTATTGGGGAGACTGGATAACAAACAAATGTATGCAAAACATTGATATCCAAAGTA
>CAZUFH010000086.1:0-4436 GCA_964618885.1 uncultured Pseudomonadales bacterium | reverse complement strand
AGTACACTAAGTAGCCTATATTGTTTAGGGCTTGGAGCTCTGCTCATTGACAACTTAACAGGAAGGAGTACTCATGCAGCCTCAGTTTACCCTCAAAACGGGGAAGATAATTGGGCGTAGTCATATTCTAGCCGGCAGAAATTGCCAAGACTCGCTTAAAACAGCTACCACAGAAGTCAAAGGCCGCCAATATCTCATTGGTTGGATCAGTGATGGTTGTTCCGAAGGAATCCATAGCGAAATCGGCTCGAACCTGGCGACCGAATTTCTTCTAAACCGTACCATTGACTATCTTGAAGATGACATACCTCTTGAGATAATTCATCTCTTTCTCTTTGAGGATCTTCTCACGTTTCTCAAGTCAAATTTAACGAGTCAATTCCTCAAGACTCCACAAAAAGAGGCACTCTACATCAAAGATTTTCTTCTTTTTACCCTTGTAGGATTTATCATTGGCCCAAAAAATAGTACTGTAATGGCTTATGGAGACGGCCTGGTAATCATCAACGATGAAGTTTACAAAAGAGATTTTCACGATGAATCCCCTTATCCGGGATATCTGCTGATCGATCAGAAGTATCTTGACCCGAATCGGCGACCCATCAGCCAGAAATTCGATATTTACATGGTAAAAACCGCGAATATCAAGAAACTGGCGATCGGCAGCGATGCCTGGCTTCAAGAGTTTGACTTGGTTCCTCTTGTCTGGGGACATAAACACCCCAATCAAGTTCAAAGAAACATGAACATCTGGTCTGACGAAAAAAAATTGGCAGACGACGCCTCAATCATTATTGTTGAAGCCATCTAGAAAGGAGGCTCCATGTCCATCACCGTATTCACGCAAACCGGAGAGAGGGTCATCTTAGACCCAAACGATGCAGTCGGGTCTGGAGGCGAAGGAACTGTGTTTCCCGACCCTACTAACCCCAATGATTTGATCAAGATCTACGAGCATCCGGACAAAGATCACGAAAAAAAGCTAAAGGCGTTTATTGCCAAAGGTTTTTCCCTTCCCAAGTTTGTGGCCGCGCCAAAATCCCTAAACTTTAATCGTTCTGGCGATGTCATCGGATACACCATGCCCTTCATCAAGCGGGCCAAGGCCTTTCGCGATTTATCGAACAAGAACTTCCGCATCCGTCAGAAGATCAACAACAAGAAAGTCGTTGCTCTTCACTTAAACGACGCCAAAGTTCTCGATGCCATACATCAGCAGAAAATTGTCATCGGAGATCGAAACGATCAAAACGTTCTGTTTTCCGGAGCCAATAGCTACTACATCGATTTCGACTCGGTTCAGTTCGATAAATGGCCCTGCCCAGTGGCAACTGAAAACTATCTCGATCCGGCTCTCTATGGTCTAGATCTAACCATCAAACCGGTGTTTCTTCCTCTTCACGACTGGTACTCCTACGCAACCATGCTGTTTAGAAGTTTGTTGCTTGTTCATCCTTACGGGGGAACTCATCCCAGAATAAGTGATTTACCAGACCGAGCTTTGAAGAGAATCACCGTTTTTGATAAAGGAGTCATCTATCCGGCCGTTGGACTTCCACCTGACTTGATTAGCGATGATCTTCTGCATGTTTTTAGTAAGTACTTCAAGGATGGTTGGCGTGGTATGTTCCCACAAGCGGAACTAGCCAAATTCCATTCAGCTCTCATCGAATGTCCTTCATGCAACAGCGCCTTCCCGTCAAATAAACGAGCGTGCCCTGTTTGTAAAGAACAAAATCAGATCGTTACTTCGGTTTCGATTCCTGGTTCGCTTACTGTCAAACAACTCATGGCCATCAAGGGACAAATTCTCTATCACAGATTGGAAGGAGAAACCCTTATTTTGATTACTTTGGAAAACAATCGTGCCTTTATGCACCTTGTTAGCCAAGGCAACATCTGGTCATTCGAGTTATTTCCGTATCAAGTGGGTATGAGGTTCGAGGCCAGCTCCAAATTGCTTGCCGTCAACATCGCTGGTAGTGAACAGATCGATCTCTACGAAATCAACTACAACGAAGTGACCCAAATTGAAAGCTGTGTCTCCGACACATACGCCATTACTCAAAACGCAATTTTCAGAGTAAACGGGTCCCATCTTTTCCGACTTGTTGGCTCACAATTGGTTGACACGGAAGTGTTGAGAGGAACTCTGCTAAACCGGCCCATACGTCAAACCATCGAGCATCAATCTTGGTTAAGTGTCAGTTCGGAAACCTCACCAACCATCGTCGGGTTCTATCGCGTCTTACGTCAGCAGTTTTTTTGGATGCATCGCGAGGGATACTCTGTCGACCTTCAACTTCCCGGACTCGAACTCGGAGAAAGTCTCATCGACATTACTGTCAAACACTCCGGCAGCTCTTTCCTTATTATCAGGAAGACCAAGCTCAAAGGAGGCGAGTTCGTTCATTTTGACGCCTTCAACAAAAAAGGCACCAGTATGTATTCGTCCAGAGTAGAAGCGGGTAAGTTGCCCTCGGACAGACTCCATGGTCAAGCTTACGCTGGGGGGAAATTAATTTTTCCAACCGACACCGGAGCTATTCGCTACGATCCGGAGAGCAGCTCTCAAACTCAGTTTCAAGCAACCAATAAAGTAGTCAATTCCGGCCAATCATTATTTACCTATGCCGCCGGCCTGCTCGTCGTGGATCCAAGACACGTCAGCTACATCACTCTCAACTAAAAAAAGGAGAATTCTCATGACCCCTTCATTGTATAAAGCTTCCGACATTGGCAAGATCTACAAACCTCGTCCTGAATTTGCGACTCTCGGCATGAATAACCGCACCCCTAAGACGGCTTTCGAAGACAAACGCAAAGTGGGTGTACTGTTTGTCGATGGAGAAAATGATTTCATCAATCTGGATGGCGGTCTCCCCGTCCCTGGCGCCATAGAAGACTCACAGCGCTTCTTGGAAAACTTCTTTTATCCAAACTTTGGTGACATAACAAGCGTGTACGCATCCATGGACGACCACCCCCTCTTCTCCATTTTCTTCTATACCTGGTGGCGCAATCGACACGGTGAAGCTCCTGGAAACAATGATTTTACTGCCATTACCTATGCCGACATCAAGAGCGGTGCGTGGAAACCAATCATCGACCCTCTGTGGTCCACCGAATATGTCAAGAAGTTGGAAGCTCAAGCAAAGAAACCCCTTATGATCTGGCCGCTTCACTGCCTTCAAGGCACACCCGGACAGGCACTAATCCCAGCACTTTCCGAAGCCCTTCTGTATCACTCAGCAGCACGCGGAAGTCAGCTGACACGGATCTCCAAAGGGATGAACCCTCGAACAGAACATTACGGCATCTTCAAAGCCGAAATCGAGGATCCGAAAGATGTTAGCACCCAGCTCAATACCGCAGTTCTCGATGCTATCGCCAAACACGATCTTATCTACGTTGCTGGTCAAGCCAAAAGCCATTGTGTTTTGGAAACTATGACACAGTTGGTGGAATATTTTGGTAAAACCCAACCCGAGACGATCAAGAAAATTCGCTTCCTTATGGACTGCACCAGCTCTGTCAAGCACCCCGCCATCGATTTTGAATCGATTGCCAACATTGCTCTCGACAAGATGGTCCAAAAAGGTGTCGTTCTCGTTAACAGCACCGACCCCATCCGCTAATTCAGCAAAAAGGAGACTTCTCATGACCTCAAAAAGTGTGATTACCGTTGCGAACCTCAACAATACAAGTGCTCTCGCCCAAGTCCAGCATGCAGGGGCGAGCGATCTGAACGGCGACCAAGTCACTTTGATCCTGCGCATCCTTGATCGCACCGGATCTCTTCTCCGCTACAAGTCGGAAATGATCCAAGCCGCTCAGCTCAACGTTGATGCCCTGCGCGAATCCAAGGCCGGCGACGAGATGCTCATGTCCACCTGGACCTTCAACGCCACCGACGGCTTCACCGTTGTCGACGGCTTCGTCAAGCTCGAAGATGTTACCCCGCTTGACGACCAAAACTACGACATGCAGCCTGAAGATATGACCAACTTGTACGATACCGTCTTCACCGCCCTCACTGACCCTCTCGCCGGCATCATCGCGTATGCGGACAGTCTGAGAAAAAGTGGTATCCGCGTCAAAGTCACCGTCTTGGTCCTCACCGACGGCGAAGACAACCGCAGTCGGATCGATCCAAGCAAGATCAAGGCTCTAACGAGCGCCAACGAAGGCTGTTACTTCTGTCTCATGGCGTTCGGCACCGGCTTTGCCCAGCAAGCCGCCCGGGACATGGGCTTCCCCAACGTCCGCGAATACAACGCCACCAAAGGCGAGCTTCGCAAGATGATGGGTGAGTTCTCCAAGTCCCAGGTTCGCGCCTCACAAAGCACCGTTGCTCCCAACGCTTTCTTTAATTAGTTGGTTTCCTTCGCCCTCCCCATCCGGGAGGGCTTTTTTTTACCCTAATTTGACATTCA
>CAZUFH010000085.1:0-4487 GCA_964618885.1 uncultured Pseudomonadales bacterium | reverse complement strand
TTTTCTACCCCACATAATACAGCACCCCAACGACCATCACCCCCCAAGAAATTACCGTTGCAATTAATGGTTTGTCCGACAGCAAAATTCTCTCCGGACTCTCACCTTCATTTCTTTCGTATATTAGCTGCAGGTACCTCATAATTCCGTAGACCACAAAGGGGATGGTAATCATCATCCACTTCTCCGAAATCAGGGTCCTAGGTAAAATGGAAATAATGTCGAGCGCTCTGCCATCCGGAATAATTCTGGGATGATTAAAAGAAAACAAGGCGTAAGTAATCCAAGTTCCGGTGGCGAACATGGCTGTATAAATGTCCAAAAGCTGCTCAGTGTATCTTTTTAGCGTCACTCTGGTCTCTGCTTCTTTGTAATTCAGGAGTAGTGTCATCTCACTCCTTCTTTTCCCTACCGCCAAGAATAGCGAAGCGGCAATCACGGTCATCAGGAACCACACATCCATGTGGGCAGAGATTGTAAAAGCGCCGGCGTAGACCCGGATCAAATATCCGGAGGCGATCACAATCACGTCCACGATTGGGATTTTCTTCAAGTAAGTGGTATAGAAAATCTGCAAGATTAGATACACCATCCCACTGAGGAACAAATAGTAGTTAAGTTGCGCTGCCCAGGCGAGGCCTGCTACTATACCTACCACTAGACAAAAAATAGCTATCGGGACAGGCAAATCTCCAGAAGCTATGGGTCTATTTTTTTTATACGGGTGTTTTCGATCTGCCTCTACGTCAATTAGATCGTTAAAGATGTAGGTCGCACTACTAAAAATGGTAAAAACCAGGAAAGCTTGAAAGACTCTACCAAACGCTCCTTCGGCAAATAAGAGACCAGAAAAAATCAGCGCCGCAAACAATGCAAAGTTTTTTACCCATTGTCTCGGGCGGACCGTCTTGAATAGAGCGAGGAGTATTGCCATAGTACGAAAAGTAACATCGAGATGACTAATCCTATCATGATCAAGAGCTTACTTCTAGCCTCAAATTTTATGGCCGCCACTGCTAAGATCGCCGTTATCAGCCAGTAAAACAGAGCAATTCTTCTCTTCCCCCAACCCAAGTCGAGTAGCTTATGGTGAAGATGATTCTTATCCCCCCATACCGGTGATTTTCCGGACATAATTCTCTTCACTACCAAGTATCCAAAATCAATTAATGGAACTCCCAAGACCACCAGTACCGTCCCAACCTTTGCCGTCGCCAAAATAGAGATCACCCCCAAAAGCAAACCAGCGAGAGACGTGGCGGAGTACCCTGGCATAATTTTCTGAGGATAAAAGTGAAAGACCGTCATCCCAGCAAAGGCTCCTGCCAGAGCAAATGCCAGTATTGTTACTGGCCATTGTGTAATATCTGCACTGTAAGTTAAAGAAATTACTCCCAAGGCTAAAGCGGCAATAGTCACCACTCCGCTAATTTGACCATCTACTCCTGAGGACCAGTTGATGGCATTCATTAGAACTGGAATCCAAAGTAAAGCAAATATGTCGGCCAATATCCATATTTCATGGTGCTTCCCCAAAAGATCAAACCCCAGTCGTGGTTGGGACAGATCGATTACTCCACCAAAAGGATTTGAAACAAAGGCTATGCCAATTCCTGACGCCACGATGATCCCGACTGCCAAAAAATTTATCGTCAGTCTTAAGTATGGATTCATCCCCCGGATATCATCAATGAGTCCTGCCAGGACCGTAACTGCCGCCGCCAAGGTAATGGCTATCAGATGTTTATCAAACTTCATCAGTACCGCCAAGGTAATAAAAATTGCCAGAAAAATTGCTAGTCCTCCGCCTTTTGGTACCGGAGTTTTATGAATATGCGCCGGATGTGGGGATTTTTTGGGATCAATCACCCAGCCCAATCGGGTAAACAGCCAGATGGTTATCGGAGTCAAAATGAGACTAAACAGCAGTGAAATGAAGAATGGTAAAGCAGTAATCAAGGGATTCATATACCAACGATTATTTGCACCACCCTAAAAAATCCTGCTGCCACTAAAACAATGGCCACTAGTCCTCCGGTCATAATTGTAATCTCCACCGGAGAGTCTTCCACACTCGCCCACTTAGCTACCACTCTCGTCAATAAGAGTGAGGCTGCCGACCCGGCCAATATTATTACCAGCATCAATTTGCTGACCAGCTGGAGCTCGCCACTGGGGAGTGAGTAAAACCAAGGTATCTGAGGTGGGAGGACTCGCCAAAACCAGGCCAGAACGAGACCTTCTATTAGTATTATGGCTTCACCTGCCATAAATATTTGTTTGACTGTTTTATTTTTCATCAGGCTTTCTTAGTAGTGACTCTGTACTCCATGTATCTTCCCATCATCAGTCTGGTGTGTGCATCCAGTCCCGGTAGGGCCGAGAAAAAGAACCCCACCACCGGAAGTAGGATAAATTCAAACGGTGCCAGGATCTTACGCCACAGAGGTAGGTCTTTTACTTTTGGCCTGGCTTTAAGATCGATGAGCACCATGGCCGACAAACTAATGAGAGACAAGGTTAAGATGGCCGAAGACACCTGAGGTAGAGTTTTTCCGATTACCGTCCTTGAAAAGGTTGCGTTCAGTAGTGGAGGCATATTAGCCCCGACAGTGATAATAAACCAGTTTACCGGCCACATAAAATGGTCCTCAATTACTTTGAAAACCCGAATAGTTTTGTCCCAGAAAGGTGCTTTATCATCCAAAATATATCGTTTGATAATGTAAGAGTCATCACTTGCCCCCCAAGCCCACCTCTTGGCTTGTTCATAAGTATTGGTATAGGTACTCCAAAAGCCATCTGCCTCGGCGGCGTCAGCGGACACCGAAATAAATATCGGCTCGACTTCGACTTCTCCTGCTGTCGCAAAGTAAGTTTTAAAGAAAATTCGATAATCTTCCGGAATGACATCAGTATCCCAGTAATCGATCTCGTCCATCAATCTCAAACTTAGGGTGTAGGTAGAAAAATTTATTAGTCTATCTGGCCTGGAGAGCTGAGCCATGTTGATCACACTACTCATCCGGTTAAATACTCGCATTGGCCAAGGAATTCTCTCGATATTATTATAAAAAACAATCGCCCCTTGCCAAATCTTTTTGTATTTATGTGGATCATCCAAGAAAGAATATGTCAGCGCAGCAAGGTGATTTGGATGAAGAGAAACATCACAGTCCACGGAAGAAATGGTCATCTTATCTATATTCCAGTCCTTATGTTTATCTAGCTCTTTCCTGAACTCTTTTCCTGCCCATGAAGCGTTGCTGGACTTGCCTACTACTTCTCCTTCTAGGTTTGCTGGGTGGTAATAAAAGTAAAGCCCTGCAAAAATATTTTTAAATTTATCCCGTAGAGTCTTCTCTCGGCTCTCATTGATTTCTTTCCCGGCCCGCTCTTCCATTGCAATTATCGGAATAATTTGTTTGGCCCCGATAGTCTGACGCTCCAGAGCACTCAAAGTTCTTTCTAGTATTTCTCCCGGCTCATTGTAGGTGGGTAAGACCATCACGTGTTTGACCTCTTTCCAGTCCGAGAAACCAGTCACGTCCCCCATCCAATCGTACTTCTCCCAGGCTTGAATCCGGTAATAAGACATGACCCCTGCCCAAGCCAGAGTCGTCGACCTATAAAGCCAGTAGACGTTAAAAGCGATTATAAAATAAGCGACTCCAATGGGCCAAAAGATTGAACCCCACACCGGGAATAGAATGAAGGTCCAGCTGGTAAAGCCAGGCAGGATCTCCAAAGCCCTCTGGCTTGCTACCGGATATTTATTGATTAGATATCTAAGGAATACAAACATTTTGCGTTTTGGGTCGTGGTTTGGGCTAGCTCAAGGAAACTCATCTTTAATTCTTGGGCCACAAACTCTGCTGTTATTTTAACATTACCGGGGGTGTTTACCGTCCCTCGGAGAGGCTCGGGAGGTAGATACGGACTATCAGTTTCCAATAGTAGACGGTCGAGTGGTACCTTTTTTAATAATTCGCGCAGATTTCCGGCTGACTTATAAGTGATATTGCCCCCGAAGCTGACATAAAATCCCCAATCCAGTATTTTTTTCAAAAATCCCTCACTCCCGGCAAAACAATGAAACTGCCCCAGTAGTCTAGCCTTTCCATCCTCATTCCCGTCATTCCGGGCTCCGACCCGGAACCCATCCCCTCCGTCATTACTTGTAGGGGCGACCCGTGCGGTCGCCCGATATCCTGGCAATCCAGAGTCACCACCTGTCATTCCGGGCTTGACCCGGAATCCATCCCATCTCTTATTTTTTTCTATAAACGTTTCCAACTCTTCTCTCATCTCCTCCTCCGCCTCCCTCATGTGTATAGCCACCGGCAAATTGTTTTCCAGAGCCAGCTCCATTTGCGCTCGAAAAAGTTTTATTTGTCCATCTTTAGTTTTTCTTTCCTTGTCATAATAAAAGTCCAGCCCGATCTCACCCACCCCCACCACCCTCTTCGAACCTTTAATTATTACAA
>CAZUFH010000084.1:228-4504 GCA_964618885.1 uncultured Pseudomonadales bacterium | reverse complement strand
TCTCTTTGTCATATGCAGGTAAGTATCTTAACAGCATGTTAATAATTACAGCTCACATCAATTCATTCTATCAAGTTTTATTTGCCCCGACACAAATCTTTATCTTTCTCTTGTTCAAAAAAAATTATATTTCCAAATCTGCAGCTGACTTATTAATTTTAAAATCAAACTCTTTCTGTACCAGGTCCTTTATTTCCTCGGTTACCATCTCAGCATTTGGAAAGTTAGCCATAATATATTTGAGAATGTCACCGACTAACTTGGAAGGGTGGATCTGGAAAGCATCTACCACTTTATCTCCATTTATTTCCAAAACAGTCTCTTTGGTTTCAATGCACTGAATTTGCTGGTCTACCAGTTCTTGATACTTCGGAAACTTCTCGCGAAAATATGTCGCGTGCCCTCCAGGATTCGTAGATGATTCTCTCTTCGCCAGTCGGGAAATCTACCCTCAATTTGTAGTTTGATTTCCCTCACTGCCTCAAAAATATTCTTGTTTTTCTAGCCTCTCTGCCTGTTCCCCAAACCGTTTTGAGGTTGGTTCATAAACCTGCCGCTCGACGCTCTCGGTCTTTATCATATCCCATATTATACAATACAACCCCATAGTGCTGACAATTCAGGGCTGGTGTGAAAGAATAGTCTATTCTTTGAAATTCAATCGGGAGGAAACATGCGCACAAACACCGTCTTCTAAGTGAGGTTTCAGCCTCATAAAAGGAGATACTATGTCCCACGGTACCAAGTTCCCTTCGGGAAAGTCGTACATGCGTCCCTATTTCGTAGATCCCCTGCGCGAGCGCAACGGCAAGTTGCACTATGACAAGGGCAGTTCCAAATTCTTGAAGCGCATAAACAACCGCAAGCTCCGCCGTCAGCCGGTTGATGCCGTTGCCAGTGGCTGTGCTTACAAGCGTTTAGTTGAGATTTGGGATTACAACGGCGACCTTCCCAATGGCCTCCACCACTACGCCCACCCCTATCCCGGTGACGCTGAAATGAATCACGTCATCACGAAGGGTGGGAAGCGCTACTTCCCCAAGAAGTAGTAATGAAAGACTCGGCAAATGCCGAGTCTTTTTCATTCCGTAGGTCATTTACAGAATCTAAAGTTAGGAGAGTATTTTACTATCTGATATTTAAGAATTGAGACAGCATTGGCCTATCGGCCAAAGCGCCTACTTCGCAGGCACAAAGTCTAACAAAGTCAAAACAAAGAACGGAATATAATCAACATATATGAAAATAACATTCGTGACTGGAAGTCAGAATAAATATGATGAGGCTAAACAAATAATCTCCGATTTGGAGCGACAGGACTTAGATTTGGTTGAGGTACAGGGCATTGACCCCAAACCAATAATCGCACATAAATTTGAGGAAGCCAAGAAAGTACTTCAAGGCAACTTAGTTGTTGAAGATATCTCACTATATTTTGAATCGTTGGGTGGCTTACCCGGCCCACTTATCAAGTGGTTTATGAAAACGATCGGTAATGATGGACTAGTCAAAATTACCGAGTCATTTGATAACCCAAAAGCTACAGCCAAATGTATTGTTGGCTTGAGTAAAGAAGACGGAACACTTGAATACTTTGAGGGATCAATTGATGGGTATATTGTCAAACCGAGAGGGGAAAATGGATTTGGTTGGGATCCGATATTTCAACCGGCTGGTTGGGATAAGACTTTTGCTGAAATGACTCAAGAAGAGAAAAACGAAATCAGCATGAGAAGGATTGCCTTCCAAAAACTAAAAGATTATCTAAAATGATTAAAGCAATAATATTTGATATGAACGGTGTCTTCATCAAAGATTATGGTCCGCTAAGCAAACGAATTGAGAGGGATTTTAAGATAGATGTAGACGAAATTTATCAGTTAATCAAGAGAGCTCTCAAGCAAGTCCGTGTGCCAGGCGCAAACTCACAACAAATTTGGCAACCCGTTCTTGAAAGACTAAATATGACTTATGAAGATTTTTTCAAATATTGGTTTAGCGGAGAAAGTTTAAACGAGGAGCTGCTTCAATACGCTAAAGAACTGAGACAGCAAGGAATCAAAATTATAATTCTAAGTAACAATTTCCCAGAAAGAACCAATAATTATCGACAGCTTTATCCAGATTTATTCAATGTCGTAGAAGAACAATATTTTTCTTGGGAAACCGGAAACGTAAAGCCAAACCCAGAGGCTTACTCTCAGATTATCGAAAAGCACGACTTCCTACCAAGTGAGTATTTTTATTTTGACGATAGTGAAGAAAATCTAGCTTCAGCTCAAAAACTAGGAATAAATGTCCACCTTTATCAAAATCTCCAAGATACGAAAAATTTGATTTCCAAACTTCAGAATGTATAACCACGCCCCAGAAAATTACAAGTGTCCTATTTGTTTAGGAGTAAGTGGAATCGAAAACGAAGATACTTTGTTAAAACAAGCTGATTTGATTTTCAAAGATGATTTGGTAAGTGTGTTTTTAAATTCATTTTGGATAGATACCGCCAAAGGTCATGTGATTGTAGTGCCAAACGAGCATTACGAGAACATTTTTGATTTACCAAATGAGGTTGGGCGTAGAGTCTTTGAAGTGACCAAGAGAGTTTCTCTGGCCATGAAAGATGCTTACAAGTGTGACGGAATTACCATAAGGCAGAACAACGAACCCGCAAGCGATCAGCACGCTTTCCACTACCATCAGCATATATTCCCAAGATATGATGGTGATTTATTTAATATAAACATGACCAAGAAAAGTATTCTCTCCGAACCAATCGAAAGATTAGAATACGCTAAAAAATTAACAATTTCCTTAAAAACAAAATGAGATTCAAAGACAAAGTCGTTTTAATAACAGGATCAAGCAGGGGAGTTGGCAGAGCCACAGCACTTGAGTTCGCCAAAGAAGGAGCAACTAGTGCTCAGAAAGCTGGCTTGATATCGGGGTAAGGAAAAATATATAAAAAAATATCTATAGGGATAAATGAGAATGAATCAAAGACATTAGATTATTCTAATTTTTTTCTAAAGTAAATTTCTTGTTCCTCGGGATTCTTCCCATCCGCATCTTTAAATTTTTTATATCCCAAATGTTCATAAAATCCAATGGCGTTAGTATTCCAGTTATCAACACCTAGGGTTAGAATTTGTATTCCGTGCTCTCTTGCGTATTTTTCCACATACTCCATAAGCTCTTTTCCCTTTCCGGATTTATGGTGTCGGTAGCCTACCCGCAAGTGATGGATATGGGCAATTGTTGAACCATTAGCCAGTTCGGGGTCATTATCTGCTCTTTTTAGTATCAGTTGGACTGTTCCAATTGGCACATTTTCTTCATACCCGATAAAAATTACTCTATTTTCTCCAATTTCGCTGAATTCATTCAGAACAGATTTGTAAATTTTATCTACATCACTTAGTGTGTGGGTAGTTCTATACTTTCCGGAGTCATTCTTGTATATATCGGCAATTGCTTGGGCATCAGTTGTCGATTTAGCCTCTTTGATTTTCATAAATAATTTAAATCATTCCCACATACACACCCTGTGAAGGAAAGTCTTTTTTGTATTCCTCGGCGATTCTTTTGGCTAAGATTTCCGGATATAAGTTTGATGGTAGATTATCCAGATCTAGCCACGTAGACCACCACTGACCATTATCGTGTTCTGGATCAATCTTTCCCTCCAGCTCTTCAAATTTGTTTACACTACCCAGTATAAATAGTTCCAGACTGTGCTTTCCGACTTCCTTCTCCAAAAATTCCCGAATAACTAAAATCTTTTTAAATTCAAATGTTACGTCAGACCCCAATTCTTCTTTGATTTCTCTTTGACATCCTTCAACCACAGATTCACCCCACATCATGTGACCACCGGGGAAGAAATAAAAGTCATGCTCTTTTGTGTATGAGACAAGTAGCTTATCTTCATGGATAATGACGCATCTTAATCTTATGTGGATTTTTTTGCTTTCCTCTTCATGTCTATCAGTCATGTACGTATTATAGCCTTACAGGTCATCCCGAAACAAATCGATCCTTGTGACCCCAACGATCAGTTGGAACCAAATCGGGTTCAGAATAAGCCATCATTTTTCAATCTAGCCTCAATATGACCCCGGCGGGAGAAAGAGGTGACTCGAAGTCTTCGGTCAACTCTGCTGAGATTGCCTCAGGCCACGCCTCGGTGCCGGTCGCACCTCCTGCAGGTTCGACTTCCGCAAATTAACAATAAAAAAATCTCCCGACAAGCGAGAGATTTTTCATTGTGAGGTGTTAT
>CAZUFH010000084.1:0-218 GCA_964618885.1 uncultured Pseudomonadales bacterium | reverse complement strand
CCCCGCCTGCCGCGGGGTATTACCGGTCGCGCGACACCTCACCTCCAACTGCGGTTGTCGGTGAGACCATACGAACTCAGTATCCCGACCTCAAAGTCGAAGCTTCGCAACTCCAATTCGCTCGGGACGAATTTGCCTCCGGCAAAGTGGCGATCATAATCGCCACCTCTATATGTTCGCCACAACTTCACATCTAGTGATTGTGGCGAAGCTCTCTC
>CAZUFH010000083.1:0-4570 GCA_964618885.1 uncultured Pseudomonadales bacterium | reverse complement strand
AAAAAGATAATTCTATCCTCCCCCATCTCCGGAGTTGGATTGGGTGGCTTTATTCCTTCATTAGTTATGCACCTCCCGGGTTCATTCTTACTACCAGCCAAACTTCAGCCGGTACACAACCTTGTTTTACTTGCTACTTCCGAGGTGGGGCTAATAGGTATCGGGCTCTTTTCTTGCCTAGTCAAAATCAACTTAAAAAAGATTCTCAAGCCACAATTTCTAGGGCTGGTCGCTCTGGTCATAATCACCAGCGCCTTTGATCATTACTGGTGGACTCTGCCTCAAAATAGACTTCTTCTGCTTCTCGCTATGGCAGTTTTGCTGTAGACTATGCCTATGTCCAAAAACATCGAACTTCTCGAAATTTTTACCGACGGAGGTTCTCGCGGCAATCCAGGTCAAGCCGGCATTGGTGTGGTCGCCCTAGACGGACCTCACCAAGTCTTTACCCTATCCGAAAGGATTGGTATTACTACGAACAATGTGGCTGAATATACGGCTGTTCTCCGTGCCCTGGAAACACTGGAAGATAAGAAGATTTTCACCGAGAAGATTCGCTTTGTCTTAGACTCCGAACTGATTGTCAAACAGATCACCGGCGTCTACAAAGTGAAACAGCCACATCTCCAAGTCCTTAGAAAGCAAATTGTTGATCTCATCAAAAAGCTTCGCGACAAAGATCAAATAAAGCTCATGTCCTTCGTCAACGTTCTCCGCGATAAAAATAAAGAAGCAGATAAGTTAGTGAACGCCGCTCTCGACAACCAATAATTTTTCCAAAAGACATCTCATTTTTTAATTTGAGTTTTCGAATTTTTGAGTTTTAGTCCCAATAATGTTTTGTGGATAAGTATAATCAAGCCCACGCCCAAATTTTCACATGGATGGGGTATGAACATAATGAAGGTTAGAACAAGCACAAGACGAATATAAACACGAGGCTAAACATTAACAGAAAATAAGTACATACAAAAACATTGCAAAAGACAAAAAGACAAATCGTCTATACTACATTCAATGCCCAAGATTGTTACTAAAGTTGATGTTTGGAGTAATCACCCCGATTTGCAAGCGGCTTTTATTAACTCGGATTTCACTGATCGGATAGATTTTGTCGAATACAAAAATACGTCTACTCACCCTTATCTCATATTTCTAATTGATTTGAATCAGGACCTTTCAGATATTTCCCAAAAATTGATAGCTATCTACGATCATTGCCGGGCGAAGTCATCCAAATTTGCAGTTGTAATTTGCCACGGTGAAAAGGTTGATGATGAAAAAAATCTCTATTTTGAGGAGCTTCTAGGCCGGCTTGGAGGCGACTCTCCGATTCATCGCTTAGTCTTAACCAAAGATCTGTACACGGACACTTTTGAGGCCGGTACTTGGCTAGAAAAATTGATTTTGGACAGCCTCAAAAATAGAAAAATAATTATTTCCAGCAAAGGGGATAAAAGTCTCAACCCGTTAAATCTAGCGGACTGCGTCAATGCCCTGCAAAAAATACTCTTTCTATCCGGCACGGCCGGAAAAACCTTTTGGATATTAGGAGACCCTATTACCGATCTAGATCTTGCCTACCTTCTAAAGAAAAATCTAGAAGACACTATCGAATCATTTGAAATCGAAGCGACAGAAACAAACTCTCGAGGTCTAACCGCTGATTCACTGGGGAATCAATCACGTGCGGTACTGAATTGGGAACCGGTTAAAGAGTTTCCATCCGATCTGAAAAACACAATTCATCGTATTAATGAAGACACTTCATTATTGTTATCCAATATTCATCAACTTGAAAATACTGCCAAACATCCAAGGTGGTTCAAAATCACCAAAATTAAAAACTCTCTGGCAAATCTTGTCGGACGCTTAAATACCAAAAAGGGGAGTAAGGAAATAGCAAAAACATCTCAACAGATTCTCGTCAAGATAATAGAAATCTCCATCGCTACCATTGTCTTAATTTATTTCTTGGTTACGGTTACTTATATCACCACGACATACACAGCCTGTCTATACCTGGATAAGACCCTCACTACTGCCAGGGCCGGAGATATGGGGGGATCAGTCTATGCTCTGAATAAATCCACGTTTTACGCACGGATAGGGGAGTCGAGTTACCGGTTTGTATCGCCGCTTTTTACCTTCATAGCCCCTGACTTCCACGAAAAAAATCACAATCTCTTCATCTTCTTAAATTACTCTCAAGCTAGCCTGGAAAACCTCCTGCAAACATATCTCTTGGCCGAAAAAATTTATCAGTCAATCGGAAACCCGGACGTGAATCTAAATTATAATGATGCTGGACTGGCACTACGATCAAATATAAGTCAAGTCTTCGAAAATATTAGTCAAATTCGCTTACTAACTCAAAGCGGAAAATTGCCTAGCGTGTTAGAAGAGAAACTAGTTTCCAGCCCAGAATTCAAAAATATTTCTCTCATAGAGTCTCAAGTCGCTCAGCTATTGAAGTCAGTTGACTTAATTCCGGCTTTTTTGGCCGGAGATCATGCTAAAAATATTGTTTTTCTGTTTCAAAACAGTCAAGAGTTGAGAAGTACCGGGGGGGTGGTCGAGTATCTTCTAACTTTGGTTTTGGATAAGGGTCAGATAATCTCTCGGAATATCTATACTAGTGGCGACATTGACAATCTCCTTTCTGAAAGTATTGTGGCACCACCCTTGATAAATTTATACACCGGCTCCGAAAGCTGGAAAGTAAGAGACCTAAACTACAATCCCGATTTTACTTCTACTGCTTCGAATTTTGCCGCCGTCATTGAAAAAAGTCTTAAGTTTAAGCCCGACATAATCATTGCTGTCAACGAGAGTTTGTTTGAAAGTTTTCTGAACCAAGACAAAGGGATTGTCATCAACGGTCAGAGTGTCACTTCGGAAATTCTGCAAAGCGAGCTGCCAAAAAAATCTCCAAGCGACTTGTATCGACAACTGATTGATCATTATCTAGATCAAATAATTAATCATCAATTATCCCTTCTCACCATCAGCCGAGTAGTTTCAGAACAATCGGCAGAGAATCAGATGTTGTTTTGGACGGCAGAGGAGACTACCGAAAAAACCATTGCCAACCAGTCTTTTTCCGGAGGTATCTCCCCTTTTACCTGTCACCCGGCAATTTCTAGGAATGCTTCATGCATAAACCAAACAAGTTACTTCAACGAATCAAACTTTTCCTTAGTTCCGGTGGGGAGAGCTCTTCACAAGAAAATCATTCACAAAGTCTCTTTTTCCAAATCAAGTGTAAAACATGAATACACAGTTGACTACGAATTTTCCAGAGAATTTCCTAACCTGAATCGTGATCTAATCGAAATTATCCAGATATATGCTCCAGCCCACTCAACCCTTGAGAGCGTGCTCATAAACAAAAAAAGTATCTCACTCAATGCAATTCAGACGCAACAAGAAAATGACTTGGAAAGGTTCCAGATACCAATTTCACTGAAATTCAACAGTGATAACCGACTGGAGGTGACCATAAATACTCCACTGTCTGAGGAGCTACGTTTGCCCTTTGCTTATTCTCAGACGGAGTACCGCCAGCCTGGATTGAGGAGTAGTGATAGCAACGTTGAGCTGGTAATAATCACACCCGAAGGAGCTCGAGCAGCATTCCTCACAGCTCCTGCAGTCTCCTCACCAAACAGCTACAGCTATATTTTCCCGGCAAAAACAGCTACTTTTGGTCTTGGCTTCGAGCCTAAAGTCCGCTAGAGGTTGAGAAGCCCGCCCTGATCGGCTACAATACCAACATGAACAAATTTGTCTTAAAAGCTGAAAAACGAGCCCTTCTAGGTAGTAAAGTTAAAAAACTTCGACGTCAGGGGATAGTCCCGGCCAATGTCTTTGGCCATACTGTCAAGAGTCAGGCAATCCAAGTTTCGGCTGTTGAATTTGCCCGTGTCTATAAAGACGCCGGTGAGACTAGTCTTATCTGGCTTAAAATTGATGGCGAGGACAAAGAACGTCCAACTCTTATTAAGTCCCTGACGAACAATCCCACCACTGGCCAAAAGCTCCACGTCGACTTTCATCAAGTAAACCTCAAAGAGAAAGTCACTGCCAATGTCCCAGTAGAAGTTATCGGAGAAGCACAGCTCGTCAAAGATGGCTTGGCTGTCCTAGATATCAATCTACAGGAAATCGAAGTCGAGGCTCTCCCTACCGATATTCCCGAAAGTATTATCTTTGACATTTCCTCACTTAAAGAAATTGGCGATCATCTGAAAATTTCCGATGCCAAGATTTCCGCTGGTGTTACCGTTCTTACTGATCTCGAGAAGATTGCGGTCGCACTTGGTGCTCCTATGAAGGAAGAAGAGCCTCTTGTGACCGAAGTTGTCGAAGCCGAGGTAGTTGGTGGAGCTCCTGCTGCAGGCGAAGCTGGCGAAGGTGAAAAACCCGCCGAATCAAAAACAGAATAATTTTTCCTCGTAGGGGCGGACCCCTGTGTCCGCCCGTCTTATGACGCGGCGATTCGTAAATCGCTCATAACCCTCGTCATTGCGAGCGTACTCGCGTGGCAATCTCACTCAGGCCATCTTTG
>CAZUFH010000082.1:0-4609 GCA_964618885.1 uncultured Pseudomonadales bacterium | reverse complement strand
TTTTTGTCCCCTCTTTCTCTAGCCACCTCTTCTGCTTTCGCCAAGAGTCTCTTCCCCAGCCCCCGATGCTGACTCTTCTCCCCCTCCCCATTTGAGTTTTTGGTTTTTTGAGTTTTTTCAATCTCCTTCACCTGTCCATAAGTATGAACTTCTCGAACGATGGCCGCCCCCTCCAATTCTTTAAACAACATTCTCTCACCCTGCTCCGGCAGACGTAGTCTGAGCATCGAAAACAGCTTGTCATCTGCTTCAAAAGACAAAAATACTTCTTGTCCTCCCAAAGTTTCTCTTTCATCTATTAGGAACTTAACTTCCGCATCATAAACTCCTCCGCGCACTTCCCTGCACCTAACACACCTACAACCAACCGCATTTTGATTCTTTGAGTTTTTGATTTTTTGGGTCTTTAGTTCTTCTTGTAGTACTTGCCTCAAGTTCGTCCTCATCGTCCCGGAGCTGACCCACTGCTTACTAATGTCCCGTACTAGCCTATCTATCCTGCACCACCGTGGAGTCAGTCTCTTCACTTCTTTCAGTACTTTTTTTAGGTCGGTGTCCGAGTAACTTTCATACTCTCCCCGCTTCCACATATTAAATAGCTCCGTGGTCGGGATCACCATCGCCGGATATACCTTCAGGTAGTCCGGCTCAAAGCGAGGATCGGTAAACATGATCTTCGCCATCTCAATGTCTTTCTCCGGCGTACTACCCGGTAAGTTCGGCATAAAGTGATAGCAGATCTTTATCCCCGCATTCCGGCACATCCTAGTCGCCTCGGCCACTTCATTCAAACTATGACCTCTATTTATCTTCTGCAAGATTTGCTCGTCAAAGGCCTGGACCCCAAGCTGCACCTTGGTCACCCCCATCTTTCTCCATAAAATAATTTCTTCCTCCGTCACCCAGTCGGGTCTGGTCTCTACCGAGATACCTACTACTCGTCTCTCCCCTGTCTCGTTGTATTTCTGGGCTTCTTCGAGTGTTTCAGAGACAAAACCATTGACCCCGTCAAACATGCCCTTAAAAAATTCCAGTTTGTAATCGTCTGGGTAAGCCGAGAAAGTTCCCCCAATCACGATCAAGTCCACTTTATTCGTAATGTGTCCCGTCTCCTCCATCTGTTTTAGTCTCATTTCCACTTGGAGTCGGCTATCAAAGTTTAGTTTCTTGGCTCTTTGGGCCGCCGGCTCGTCCGACAGGTAAGACTTCGGCATCCCCTCCTCCAGCGGGCAGTACACACAGTTTCCCGGGCAGTAATGAGGCTTCATCATGACAGCAAAGGGTGCTACCCCAGACTCAGTCCGTACTCCCCGCGTCTTAAAAAGCTCTATTAGCTCAGGGTCAGTGAGGTACGGCCAAATTTCCGAGTTTTTCGGCATGCGGCCGATGATCTTGGCCCAGACACGCCGATAGTCCTCCGAGTTCTCAGGAGTGACTTTTTCCTCGTCCCTTCGCACCAATTCTTCAATCGTCATGGCTATATTGTACCTTGTGCGATATGACACGAGATCTATTTCCAACGGAGGTGATGTGTCCCGCTCGCCCACCAATCCCTATACATGCAGGGAGTTTTTTATGCCTAGTTTAAACCTATAACTTGACAAATAGCCTCAACTGTGTCATAATCCCCCATCGTCGTAGTTTTACATACCCTTTCAACTCTCAAGGAGAAAACATGTCGCAATTCACGCAATTGCCAGTGATCGTTCAAAACTTCCTTGGGTTTATTGCCTTAGGACTCCTCTTCGGGTGGCTGTTCCAAATTGTCTTTAAGTTCGGCTTCTGGCCGGTCTTTGGAATCGCCTTTTGTCTGCCAGGTCTCATTGTTTTTCTAAACGAGTCTGCCTCGTTTACTACGATAATCATCGTAGGATCCATGTATCTCTCTGGATCAATAAACGGAATGCTCTCCTGGTTAAAAGGAAAGTCCTTTTGGCCTAACTTCCTGCAGGGAGCCATCCCAATTTTTGGATTCATAATTCTGTTTGTGAATACGAAGATTGATGTTTCAATAAAGACTGAAAGGTCTAGTGGAAAAACCATTTTAAACATCTAATCTCCGACAGTAATGCCCCACCAAATTTTGGTGGGCATTTTTTTGCCACAAAAAAGACGGGGTTTTAATCCCGTCTTGCGTACAAATATTATTTCTTTTTTTTTGGACCGACTCGTTCCAGCCAGCCCCAAATGTTCCAGGTGCCGTTCGGATACGCCACCAAGCCGCATGATGAAAATGCCAAGGGGAATCCCACCTTCGTTTGATCGTCAGAATAGTGAAAGATAAAATACCCATCTCTAATCTCATCGATTATGATCAAGGATACGGCTTTTTCGTTGATATATTGGAGATAGGTCTGACCCACTTGAACCCGTTCAACTTTTGTGATCATCAGGTTGTTTCTCACCAGCTGTGATTCTCCTGCTACGGCAAGCTCAGCTTCGGAAACTTCCAAATACGAACACCTCTCCTTGTGGTACATCGTCTCAAATACCGCAGGGTCAATTACCGGAAACCCGTCAAAATCTACAGCTGCCAAAACAAAACGGATCGCTTGTTTGTGTTCGTCGTTTGCATCATCTTCTGAACCTTCAAAGTCCTCCTCCTGGTACATAGCCCTTACAGCAGACGTTGAACGATCCACCTTGTCAAGATCGATGAACAAATGCATCTTCTCTTTCAAACACAGAAGGGTTTCCATTATTACTTCGATTACTCTGGGTGTGTCATCACACCTTACAAGTGCCATATTAGCCTCCAAAAAACTAGAATATTTAAGTTAAGTTGCAACTTTAAAGTTGTTCAGATAATACACCCATTTTATATAATATTCAAGCTATAGGGCATCGTGTCGTGAGCTTGCAGAAGGGCTGCTAAAATAGATGATGGCCTTAAGTATCGACAAAACAACCTCCATCAAAAAAGAAACTTACAACGAGATTGGAGCTCAGTTCTCCGCCTCCCGAGGCTATATCTGGCCGGATCTGAAGCCATTCCTGGCCGAGGTCAAGCCAGGCACATCCGTCTTAGACGTCGGTTGTGGGAACGGCAGGTTGCTCCTAGGACTCCCTGAGTCAGTCAAGTACACCGGTATTGACTTCAGCACTACCCTCTTGGAAAAAGCCCTCGAAAATCACCCTCAAGCTCATTTTTTGGAAACCGACATTACCAAGCCGGACGCCTGGAAAAGTCTCCCCCGCTTCGACTACATCTTTTGTATCGCGGTCATCCATCACCTGGCGAGTCGCAAAGAACAGCTGTTTGTCCTCAAACAAATCAAGGACCATCTCAAACCAGAAGGACAGTGCCTCATTACCGCTTGGAATCTATGGCAGCCCAAACTCATGAAGCACCACTTTAGCCTTAATAGCCTAAATACAAAATTTAAAATGAAAAATATAAAATTTTTGAATATTCCTTTCCAGGGCAAGGCTCGCTTCCACTTTGCCCACACCAAGCCGTATCTAGAAGGACTTCTTCGCGAAGTCGGCCTCAAGCACTTCGTAGTCGAAAAGTCCTCCCGAAACTATCTCATCCACAACTAATCCTTCTTCAAACTACCAATAATTATCTTTTATGAGATAATAAACCGATCCAAACACCTTAAAATAAGACTCGGAGGTATATTTGACAGAGCAAAATTGGCAAGTCATGGTCTCAAAAGGAATTGCCGGAGATGGCACGGTTACTTGCTTCGTCGCAGCTCTCGACTGCTTACTCCAATCAGCCGATATTCCTTATCGCATTTATGACGAATACAGGGACGCGTATCTTCACCAAAAGGAACACGGGGTAGACAATCGTCACACCCGCCAAACTATCAGAAAAGTCCTGCAGAAGTCACTTGGGAGTACTTCACTCAAAAATCTTCGTACCAAAAGAGTTTCGACCCCTGGAGAACTACTTCACACGATCAGTAATGCCAACCAAGGTGGCAAAAAAATAATCATCTGGACAGAACCGACACATGTCGTCGGCATCAAGATTTTATCTGAAGGACTCTGTCGTATGGTGGGCAACAGCTTGCCTTGTGAGGACGAGCTGACATTGGATGATCTCTTCGAATTTCTCTACCTTCCTCCCCGGTCAGACAAAGACCAATCCAACGTATATCTAATCAACTAGCTTCAAATCTATGTGGCGCAACCTTTGAAAAACCCAAAAAAACAAATCATTATCCAGTCCCCCGACTCTAAGTCGGGGGATTTTTCTGTATGTTCTTAAATCCCGATCTGATGAGGGACGGTCCGCTTCTCGCGGATGAGTTGACACATCCAAACATTTTTGCCATACTAAAAACATCATGTCAAACGACGACCTTGGTCAATTCCCGTCTCCCCCAGACTCAACTACTTCTACTACTCCTCCGGTAGACCCGCAAAATATTCCTAATCTGACATCTGAGAACCGAGATCTGAGATCTGATACAACTCCTCCCGTAGCAGATACCTTCGAAGAAACCCCAGATGAGATTCCTTCTCAAGCCGCTCCCCCGGTGGATCTCAGCACCTCTATCGAGCGGCCTATCGAGCCCCCCGTCTCTATTCTTCAGCCAGTACCCGAGTCCTATCCTGTTGAGGAACCTAAGCCCCTGGCCCCTCTCCCGCCTAT
>CAZUFH010000081.1:0-4621 GCA_964618885.1 uncultured Pseudomonadales bacterium | reverse complement strand
GCGAAATTTGTGGCGACGAGGCTACTCGCACCCAAAGATTAAACCATGGTCACCCTGCCAATTACAACGACCCTCTTGTGGTGATCGGAGATCATGATCAATACCAAGCCCGCTGTCCCAGTCATCACGAAGTTCCCGGTAAGCCCAAACCAAAGATCAAATAGTTAAACCTTATCTTGAGTTTTTGATTTTTTGAGTTTTCTACTCAAGATAGTCTTGGAGTTTTCTTCTGCGTGAAGGGTGTCTCAGCTTCCTCAGCGCTTTACTCTCTATCTGTCTAATTCTTTCTCGGGTAACTCCAAAGACCTTGCCCACTTCCTCCAAAGTGAGAGGCTTGTCTCCTGCCAGTCCAAATCTCATTCTGAGAACCTTACTTTCACGCTCGGTGAGGGACCCTAGTGCTTCTTCCAAGTTCTCATGCATCAGTTGTCTAGAAGTGGCCTCATAGGGAGTCGCCTGTCTCTCGTCGGGGATAAAATCACCGAGTAAAGAATCCTCATCATCTCCAATCGGAGTTTCGAGTGAGGTCGTCTTCTGGGCAATCTTCAATATTTCTCTCACCTTTTCCGGAGTTGTTTCCAGCTCTGTGGCCACTTCCTCATCGGTCGGCTCGCGTCCCAAGTCTTGCATCAATTTTCTCTGTGTTCGAATTAGCTTGTTGATCGTCTCTACCATGTGTACCGGGATACGGATCGTTCTGGCCTGGTCGGCAATGGCTCTGGTGATCGCCTGGCGAATCCACCAGGTAGCATAGGTAGAGAACTTAAATCCCTTGGTCCAGTCGTACTTTTCTACCGCCCGGATGAGTCCTTTGTTGCCTTCTTGGATCAAGTCTAGAAAACTCATACCACGCCCCATATACTTCTTGGCAATCGAGACCACTAGCCTCAGATTGGACTTCGTCAGCATGTCTTTTGCTCGTTTATCTCCTCTTTCAACCTTCTGAGCCAAAGAAATCTCTTCTTCTCGTTTCAGTAGTGGAATTCGTCCAATTTCTTTGAGGTACATTCGGACCGGATCATTTACTTCAGTGTCTTCCAACTTCGAGAGTGACTCCAGCTCTTTCTCGAGGTCACTTGCCGCTGCGGCAATCTCGGCGTCCTGTCCGGACAAAACACTTTCAAACACATCAATATCGGCCTTAAAAAGCAGTTCATACAGGTAGTCCAAGTCATTAACTTCGGCCTCAGCATGAGGAAAATACTCCAGGATATCATCCTGGGTCACAAAACCTTGCTCTTTGCCCAAAGCCAATATTTCTTGAATCTTTAACTGAATGGAGAGACTATCTTTTTTATCGGGCATAATATTCTCTCCTATTTTAACACAGCCACGCAATTACCCCAAAAAGGACACAATCCGGCTCTCTTCCCGATTAAGCTCGTTCAACATGGCAAACAATCTGTCTTCTTCACTTTCAAGCCCCCCCTTCCTGGCCACCTCCATCTCTTCCATCAATCCCTTCTTTTCTTCTCGTATCACTTCACGTTTTAGCTGAACCGCAATCTCCAAAACATCCCTGTCGGTCGTCGTTTCATTGTTACCTTCCGCCATATACGCCTCCTGAAGTACTCCTTTTAGTTCTGCTTGAGCATTCTCAATTATTTTTGCCGGATCTTCATCCGCTTGTTCGACCACTAGCCTCAATACCTTTCCTATCGCTCCCGACAAATCGGTTTTCTCAAACCAAGTTTTAACCTGCCTACGAACCCCGGGCCGGATTAGCAGACCTCCGATTAGTCTTCGAGTCAGTTTATCGACTCTGTTTTCTCCAGGCTCCTCGGACTTTTTATGGTCTTCGACTTTATCTTGAATTTTTTTGCCAACCCTTACTCTTTCCACTTCATCTTTCACCACCCCCACTTCCACCCCCAGTTTCTCGGCAAGTCTTTTCATCCAGACCTCCTTTACGACACTGTTCACAATTTTCGCCAAAAAAGGAACCACTTCTTCGGTAATTTTCTTTATCCCTTGTATATTATTTTTGTCATACTTTTGCAAAGCCTTATTCATGACAAACTCATAAACGTCCACCGCTCCTTCCACCATATCCCTCCACTTATCAGGGTATTTCCGGGCGACCTCATCTGGGTCTTTCCCTCCCTCAATTTGTACCACTTTTACTTCTAACTCCCGTTTTTCGGCTAAATCCACCGCTCTTTTTATCGCAATCAAACCTGCTTCATCGGCATCAAAAGATAAGTAAATTGTCTTAGCGAGACGGGAGATCATTTCTATCTGATCTTCAGTCAACGCTGTGCCTCCCACTGCTACAGACTCAGTCACCCCGGCACCAAAAGAGCTAATGAGATCCATTTGACCCTCCACGAGTACAGCTCTTTTCTTTTCTCGAATTGCCTGCTTAGCCTGGAAAAATCCAAAAAGCATTCTGCCCTTGTGATACATCTCTGTCTCAGGGGAATTCAAATATTTCGGCTCATTTTCTTTTTCCAAGGCAGGCAATATTCTTCCTGAGAAGCCTACCACCTTCCCACCCGCATCAAGAAGTGGAAACATTATTCTTCCCCTAAATTTATCAAAATACCCAGAACCATTCCCTCGTCTGTTAATCAAACCTGCTCTCTCTAGCAAATCTTCTTTGTATTTCTTTTTATTTACTAAATAATTAATCAAATTATCCCAACCAGGCAAGGCAAACCCAATATTAAAAGTTTCAATTAATTTTTTACTAATTCCTCTTTCGGTTAAATATTTTAGAGCCTCTTCTCCTGGCTTAGCTGCCGTCAAAAGCCAATGATAGTACCTGGCCGACAGGTCCAACACTTCCAGTAACTTCTGCTTTTGTTCCCCACCATCAAATTTTTTTGTCAGTAGTTTTACCCCAACCTTATCAGCCAATCTCTCCAACGCATCCCGAAAATCAATACCTTCAATTTCCATCAAAAATTTGATTACATCTCCTCCTGCGCCACAACCAAAACATTTATACAAGCCCATTTCTTCATTTACTGTAAAAGAGGGGGTCTTTTCGGCATGAAAAGGACAGAGGCCCTTATGATGCCTGCCCATTTTTTTTAAGGACACATACTGGCCTACTACTCCGACAATGTCCGTCTTTCTCTTTATTTCCTCAACTTGATCTTCCATTTTTGGGTTATGTTAGTACAATTCCTTCTTGATTGTACCAAAACCCCTCACTTAGGCGGGCATGTATTTTTTTACAATCTCTGGGATATCCTTGATATCGATGTTGGCCTTCACTACATAGTCCTTTGCTCCCAGTCTCATCCCCTCATCTACACTGGTTTCTTGCTCAAAATTGGTAAGAATAACCACCGAGATATCTTTGGTATTCGGATTGCCCCGAACTACTTTTAGGACTTCAAAACCACTTTTTATGGGGAGCAATAGATCTAGCAAAATTAAATCTGGCATTTCTTTGAGGATTTTCTGTTCTGCTTCCTCGCCATCTGTCGCCACCGATATATCATACCCCTCATCCTCCAAAGCCAAAGTTAAAGCATTAACCAGAACCGCATCGTCTTCGACGATCATTACTTTCTTTTTATCCATTTTTTTAGATTAGTAATTTTTAACTAACATAACCTCTTCTATTATCATCATAACGACTGACAAGACCAGAGTCAATGACATGTAAGATAATTTACTATATTTTGCGGAGGAGGTGGCCTGCTCGACTGTGGCGAGGATTCGCCCTCACATTGTTCGAGCCGGCTTGGCTAAGTGGATTCGCCTTCGGTCACCTTCGGTGCCTCAGGACCTGTCTCAGCAGGTTCGTTACGAAACTGCTTCCGACTGTTCGAATCCCACATGGCAAAAAATCTGTCCACACAAGGCGGACAGATTTTATTGCGGAGGAGGTGGCCTGCTCGACTGTGGCGAGGATTCGCCCTCACATTGTTCGAGCCGGCTTGGCTAAGTGGATTCGCCTTCGGTCACCTTCGGTGCCTCAGGACCTGTCTCAGCAGGTTCGTTACGAAACTGCTTCCGACTGTTCGAATCCCACATGGCAAAAAATCTGTCCACACAAGGCGGACAGATTTTATTGCGGAGGAGGTGGGATTCGAACCCACGTGTGCCGAAGCACAATTGCTTTCCAAGCAATCAGAATGGACCACTATCTGACTCCTCCAAAAACCTTGTCAATTATACCTTGAAGCTCCAAAAAATGGACCTTATTGTTATATCTGACCTTCATGATCCCATAGAGGCTAGGCTTGAACCGACCAGAACTTTGCTTGAGAAATATTGACTTTTGGAAGCGACCAAGGGGAATATTTAGCTTTTCTGACCAAAAAGACTTTAACGTGACTTCGCAATGGTCTGGGTAAATAAACAATTGTGCTTTAACCTTCTCCTCAATAGGCTTAATTACCTTTCTGAGAAATAACATAAAGATCTCTATCATTCGAGGATCTGTATTTGTAAATTCAATAGAATAAATCTTTCCATATCTTGTCTTTCTTGCTTTCGTACCTTCATCCAGATATAAAGCTGCTCCTAACAACTTCAAGTCATGAATAGAATACTCCATAATATAATCCTAACAAAACCCGAATTAAATATCAACTACTTAATCTTACTCAAAGCTGCGAGGAATTCGGCAATCTCATTGATAACCTCAGTTCCCTCAGGTATC
>CAZUFH010000080.1:0-4830 GCA_964618885.1 uncultured Pseudomonadales bacterium | reverse complement strand
TTGACAACGAAGTGTATTCCTACGGTCACCGCAATCCTCAGGGACTAGCTTGGGACGAGACTGGTCGGCTGTGGGAGACAGAGCACGGTTCCTCTGCTGGAGATGAGATTAATCTCATCGAAAAAGGTGGCAACTACGGCTGGCCAGAAATCAGAAAAAACGAATCAAAGCCGGGTATGCACACTCCCGTTCTCACTTCGGGCGATGATACTTGGGCACCATCAGGACTGGTGTACCTCAAACCTTATCTCCATTTTGCCGGGCTTAGAAGTAACACACTCTATCGATACGATCCAAAAAATTCCGATCTGGATCAGTTTATACGAGGAGAGTTTGGCCGCCTCCGGGACGTGGTCTTAGGTCCCGACGGCTTTCTGTACCTGACGACTAGCAATATGGACGGCCGATCGCTTACCCACTTGGATGGAGACAAAATTCTCCGCCTCGATCCGTCGAAGCTAGACTAATATATATTCTTTGCGTTTTTGAATTTTTTATAGAAAAGTGTATGATAAATATATGGCAAAAGTTAAAAAATCCAAATCACCGACAGGTAAGCTTAGCGCGTCATCAAAGTCAAGCGGCTCACCGGAATTAAACTTTAATAATGTTGAGTCACAGATAGAAAATTTCGTGACCAAATCTTTGCCACCTTTACCCGAAAAAGTCATCGAGGTTTTGGTACAGCTTTCACCTTGGTTTGCAGTGCTGGGAGTGATTGTAGGTGTCCCCACCATTATGACCCTTCTTGGGGTCAGTCGAGCGGCCGCGTATTACCGCTTAGCCGGTATCGGACTGGGCTGGGGATATCAGATCAGCAATGTATTATTTATCATTCAAATGGTCTTATCTGCCCTAGCCATCCAAGGTCTCTTTGCCCGGAAACTTTCTGCCTGGAGACTAATGTATTACTCTGCCTGGGTGTCTATCGTAGCCAATCTTATCTCCGGCGAAGTTCTTGGTATGCTCATCGGCGGCTTACTTTCCTTCTATATCTTGTTCCAAGTCAAAAAAGCCTACAAGTAAGGTCGCGAAATTAGTGGCTTTTGAGGAGTAAAATTGGATCTATGAACACGGAAACAGAACCGGATAATTGTCGTAGCTATGAGGGATATTACGGTCTAGGAGGCATAATCAATCAGGACGCTTATCTGAGCGCCATGGAGAGGGCTGGGGATCAAGCTACCCTGCCAGACGAGTCCTTGGTCATCCAAGCCAAAAATATTGCTCGTGTCTCAGGTATACACTTTACAAAAGATGAACTTCGCGAAGTCATCGCTCTTTACGGAGTCTTGCGAAACGATTTGGATCCGGGTGCGGAATTCCACCATGGCCAGATGAGTGATGAGAGACTAGTTGCCGAAGCCCTAAGAATGCTCAATCACCCAGGTCAGCTCAAAAAACTCATGGGAACTTATCACCGTCAGTCCATGCATTAATTTAGTTCCAGCTACGATGTTACCAAACTCCCAAAAGAATAATCTCCTTTCAAAATATCGGGTAGTCTTGCCAAGTCTTGAATATCAAAGACAAAGATAGGGATTTGAGATCTCATACACATGGCAAAAGCCGTGGAATCCATGACTTCTAATCCATTTTGTAAAGCATACATATAAGTTACCTCGGCCATTTTTTTGGCCTCTTTATTTTTTCGGGGATCACTATCATATATTCCGTCGACAGTACTGGCTTTTAGCACCATTTCGCACTCCAGTTCACGGGCATACTGGGCCACAGCTGAGTCCGTGGAGAAACCCGGTCGGCCGAAGCCTCCGGACAAGACTACCAATCTATGTTCTTCTAAGTGGTGAATTCCTTTGAGTCGGATATAGGGCTCAGCTAACTCCGGTAGATGTAATGCCGTCATTAGTCTAGTGTCGGTCGCCCCGTTTCTTACCAAGGCTTCCCGAAGAGCTATGCCATTAATAATTGTCGCGAGCATTCCCATGGAGTCTGCTTCATTACCGTCCACTCCGCTATCTCTTTCGCGGCCACGAAAAATATTGCCGCCACCCACTACCATTGCCAGCTGAATTCCGGTTTGTTCTACTATCTCAATAATTTGTTTCGCTACTGCGTCGTATCGGGGAAAGCTAATGTGTTCTTTGTCAGTGGAAAACAATTCACCACTTACCTTCAGGATCAACCTCCGGTCACCATTTTCAATTTTACCCATTAAAAATATATTATATCATCCGAAGCTACCTCAATTACCTTTATAATAATCTTATGGACCAGCGGCAAGCTCTAAGACATCTTAAAAGGGACAAAACTTTGAGTCAAATAATTGTTAAATACAATGTTCCCCCCATCCTTCCCTCAGCCAATTTATTTAGTGATCTGCTGGAGTCCATTGTCGGACAGCAGCTATCCATCAAGGCCGCCAATACAATCTACAAGCGCTTCTTGGCTCTCTTTCCTGGGGAAGAATTACCGGAGCCGGCCGATATCTTGAAGTTGGAAGACGAAGTTTTGCGCGCCTGTGGTCTCTCGCGTCAAAAAGCTTCCTATCTCAAGTCCCTCTCTACCGAAATTATTTCCGGGAATGTAGACCTAGACTGTCTCAATGATCTCTCAGACGAAGCCGTGATTAGTAGCCTTACCAGAGTCAAGGGTATTGGTCGGTGGACGGCCGAAATGTTTTTAATCTTCACTCTGGGTCGTCCAGACGTCTTTTCTCCAGGAGACCTGGGGCTCTGCACTGCCGTCTCAAGACTATATGGGGTGAAGAGGGGAGATCTATCAGCTATTACTCAAATATCATCTGCCTGGGCTCCTCACCGGTCTCTCGCGAGCCGCATCCTCTGGAAAAGTCTGGAAAACGTATAATAAGCCTATGAATCTCTACTTAATTCGTCATGGCAAAACCGACGTTCACCTGGAAAATAAAAGACAGTCTCCCGGGACTCCTCTGGGGGAGTACGGCCGGACACAGGCCAAGGCTCTCGCAGATAAAATGAATCTCACTCACTTAGACCACTTGTACTCTAGCGACTGGCCTAGGGCCAGAGAGACTGCCGAGTATCTCGCCGGCACCTCCAAAAAAGACCTCAAGATTCACCCTTTGGTCCACGAAATAAATAAAAATCCAGTTCTGAACGATATCTCTGAAGATAGTGATCTAAACTTGAGGTTTGTAAAAGAAAGCATTGAAAACAAAGACAATCCGGACTGGAAGTTTGATGGCCAAGGAGAGTCCCTTAGTGATGTCATTGAGCGAACCAAGAAGGTTATATTCTTTCTAGAGTCCGAACACCCCACCGACTCGGTAGCCATCGTCTCCCACGGTATCTTTATCATGGTCATGATTTCTCTACTTCTCCTAGGCTCGGACGTCGATAACAAGACTATCCGCAAGCTAAGCTGGAGTCTAAAGATCCACAACACCGGCGTCAGCACTTTTCAGTTCAAACCCCAGACCAAGCACTGGACAATGATTTGCTTTAACGACCACAGCCATCTCGAAAACGAATAAAGCCAAGAGCTAAATATAAATTCGTTATCCCGACCTCATTGCCCCCCGTCAATCTTGTCATTCCGGACCCTGCCTGCCGGCAGGCAGCTTGACCCGGAATCTAACAAGCACAATAAAATAAGACCTATAACTTGAATATTGGTTGTGTTTGTGGTATATTCAACCTCGATAGATCTAGCTTGAGACTAATAAGTCTCGAGACTCATGCCCTTTAAGGAGAATATGTATGCAAAGTGATGATGTTGTTTTTGAAGGCGTTGGCTCCACTTCCTCAGTTGACCATGTTGCTGTTCAGACTGCCTTTGGTATGTTGATTGCCGCCACAACCCTGTTCAAGAAGCTGGGCTTCTCTGTTCATCCAACTCGAATGGCTGTAGGCTCCTGGGGAAAAGCGATTTTCATGGTCAAAGATGGTTCGTTGCCGATTCAGTTGACCGATTCATCTGACTCTGCACCAGTTTCCGCTGGCGAGAACCACTTCGGGATCATCGTACAGGATCCCCTCGCAGTGGCACTCGCAATCAAAGCGTGGGCTCAATTCGGTGGAGTCAGCGCAGAATGGGAAGCTGTCCCAGGCGGAAAGTATTTTGTCACCATCCCCGCCATCCTAACCATGCCCATCGAACTAGTGCCAAGACAACAGTAGACATCCAACCCCCAAGTAATATAGAGAAGAAGAAATCCCTCTATTCCATACAAGGGGGATTTTCTTTGTCAAAAATGTTGTCACCGATCGTATTTTACAGAATATAATTACAGCATATGGAAATAAAAGCAATAATTTTTGACATGAATGGGGTCTTCATTAAAGATCAGGGGCCACTTAGCAAGCGAATTGAAAAAGACTTCAAAGTTAGCGCAGAAGAAATATATCCTCTGATCAAAACTGCCCTAAAGCAAGTTCGCGAGCCAGGAGCCGACTCCCGACCAAGTTGGCAACCAGTACTTAACAGATTAAACATTTCTTACGATGATTTTTTCAAGTATTGGTTTGGCGGGGAAAGCTTAAACGAAGAGCTACTTCAATACGCAAAAGAGCTACGACAGCAGGGAATCAAGGTAATAATACTTAGCAACAATTTCCCTGAGAGAACAAACAATTACCGCCAAATTTATCCAGAACTATTCAATGAGGTCGATGAGCAATATTTTTCTTGGGAAACGGGGAATATCAAGCCAAACCCAGAAGCCTACACCCAAATAATCGAAAAACACGATTTCTCACCAGGTGAATATCTGTATTTTGATGACAGTGAAGAAAATCTAGCTTCTGCCTCAAAACTTGGAATAAATGTTCATCTCTATCAAAATCTAGAAGACGCCAAAAACTATATCTCCACTCTTCAAAATGCATA
>CAZUFH010000079.1:0-4995 GCA_964618885.1 uncultured Pseudomonadales bacterium | reverse complement strand
TGGGCATAGCTCCCCCAAAGAATAAAGACGAGATTTTCCTTTTTTTCGGCTAGGTGATGAATAAGAGCGTCGGTAAAAGTTTCCCAACCCTTGTTCTGATGAGAGGCCGGATGGCCAGCCTCGACCGTCAGAGTAGCATTTAGGAGAAGCACTCCCTGCTTCACCCATCTCTCCAGATTACCGGAAGCGTGGCGAGGGTGGCCTAGATCGGTTTCAATTTCTTTGTAAATGTTTTGTAAAGAAGGCGGAGCGGTAGTCCCGTCGGGGACGGAAAAAGAAAGGCCATGGGCCTGACCGGCACCGTGATAAGGATCTTGACCAAGTATGACGACTTTCACCTGACCGACGGGAAGTCTATCTAAGGCATTAAATATAAACTTGGCCGGAGGGTACACGGTTTTTTGGTGATACTCGCGACGGACGAACTCCGCTAAATCTTGGAAATAAGGTTTTTCAAATTCATCTTTTAGTAGATCTTTCCATGATTGCTCAAGCTTAACTTCCATATTTATTTATCGGCGAAGCCTTTTATTGATTAGGACAAGGGCACCTACCAAACAGAGGTTGATGGCGACACTGATGAGGAGAGCTCCGGACATGGAGTCGAGTACTCCCCAAACAGGAGATGAAGGTCCAATAAGTAACTGAAAACCAAAGAACCAACCCAAGCCGGCCAAAATGAGGATGAAAATAACCAGAGGCAGGGTTTGTTTCAAGTCGGCCCAGCTGGGGAAGAAAGAGTTCCCAATGATAAAAAATAAATAGGTTTGAAACAGAAGAGGCCAAAGATTTTCGGAGAGGTAGTTGACCCGCATCAGAGAAGCCAGCCAAATCAAGAGAGCCATACCGGAGATAAAAGGAGCAATGCCGACAATAAAACCTTGGAGGGGATTCATACGGGCAACTTGGACGTAGCCCAGAGCCACACCATTTTTTTCTTCTGCTTCTTCATCCAAAATATCTTCGATAAATTCGGGAAATATTTCGATCTTACCTGTCCTGGCGCCGGTAGCCGCGGCGGCGAGAAAGTGAGAAATCTCGTGAATAATAGTACCGGGCAAAAAAATGACACTCCAGACCCAGATGATCATATTCTGATTACCCCCCAAGCGATGAATTAGCCGGGAAAGCTCCAGGGTCATTTTCCGGTGAGCCAGGTATAAAGCGGTAATCCCGAGCAAAACGTATAGGACAGACATAGGCTAATTGTAACAAGAAGCTCTAGAGATTTAGGTAGGTGATGGTGAGCTGTAAGACGGTGGCGAAGGAGACCCAGGCTAGATAGGGAAGATTGATGAGGGCGACCCAAGGAATTTTTTTCTTGATAACCATCAGGGCCCAAATTAAAGTGGCCAGGACAAAAAGAATATCAATGGCGGCCAGAAAGTTATTTTTTAAGCCAAACTGCAATGGAGTGAAGATGGCATTGAAAAGGAGATTAAGCGCAAACGGTTCGGCCAGGTGCGGTTTGAGTTTTTTCTGCCAAACTCTAAGGAAGACGGTGCCAAAAGAAAGAGCGATGAGGAGGTAAAGCACGGTCCAGACTGGGCCAAAAAGCCAAGAAGGAGGGGCCCAAGATGGGCGGATAAGAGTTTGATACCAGGAATAAGCGACTTGTTGGTCCATGTATTAATAGTAGCAAGAAAAACCAAAAATAGAGATCTTGACTTATAGTATGCTATAATTAAAAGATGATTAGAACAGTTTGTCTTATCTCTCCGAAAGATAACACCCTGGAAATGGGTGCCTATCTTGGTATCTATACGGAGGCATAAGAGCAGACTTTGTTTGCAGATTAAGCCTCCAAACGGAGGTTTTTTTGTATTAATTCCTCCTTTTGGAGTTTTAGCCGGCCAACCAAGCTATCTCATGAGTAGTGCGGAGGCCGGTACCTTAAATACTGGAGGCAAAGATGTTTGGAGTAACGATGATAGTTTTACACAAGGGTCTAGAAGTAAAGTTGCGGGCTTTTAGCAAGGAAGACCTGCCCACACTAGTGAAGCACTTTTCTTCGATGAAGGTACACCTGCACACCAAGGGTATGTTTGCTCAGACCCTGGAGAATGAAGAAGAGTGGTATGACAAGAGAAGGACTGACCCTGAATGCTGTTTGTGGGCGATCCAACCCACTGGCTCCGACGTACCAGTGGGAGTTACTGGACTTCACAATCTGGTTTCCAGAGAAAATTCTTGCTATTCAGGGATCATTATTTGGGACCCCAAGTGGTGGGGTAAAGGGGTAGCGTCCACTGCCCACCTCGGTAGAACTATGTTTGCCGCCGATTTTCTGAATCGCTTTTCCATCCGGAGCACAGTGAGAGTGGTAAACGAAGCTTCCCGCAAAGCTTTGGAAGGGGTCGGTTATACCGTCTGGGGGGAAGAACCGGTGGACGACTTCCGGGACGGAAAGTGGCTCGATACATATCATCTGATTTGGCTCCGACCCAGTTCCGTAAATTTTATGTTCCCTCAAGGAGTTCCACAAAAGTATATTCAGGGTGTAGAAAGGGCAAGGCTTACCATGGAGATAGCTAGAAAGGAAGTCGTGTTCGTCTAATTTTTCACCGGGTGTCATGAGCACCCGGTTTTTTTGGTGGTAGAATACGCCGCATATGCCACTTTCACCAGAGCTAAGAAGGTTGCCGGGAATAGCCGCTTCATTTTATCGGGCAGGTCTCGTGGGTGAGCTGGTGACGGGGATGGTAAGAGGAGAGACTGGACGAAGTATGGTGGAAGATGCGAGGAAACTATCGAGAGAGCTTCAGACGGGGAAGACTGTTAATCTAAGAGGAACAGAAAATATTCCAAGAGAAGGAGGGATTGTAGTTTTTAATCACCCAAATATGGATATCCTACTACCGTCGATGTTGGAATTATTCGTAAAAATATTCGACGGCTCTGGACAGCAAGTAAAACTAGCCATGGCATCTGAGATTACCATGACGACGACGAACTTCAATGAAAAAACTACCCTTCCAGGATCAGTTCAACTTCTGGAGCGCTTTCACCGACTTTATTCTGAAAATATAATTTCAGTGCCCACGGCTGATGACCGGAAGGACTTTCAAACAGGAAGGATGATAGCGGTCAGAAAAATGATGAGATCCCTAAGGAATAAAGATGTTGTCTTTATCTCCCCAGAGGGTCATATTGAGAAAAATGGCGTGATCTCGCCAGTGGAAACTTATCACGAAGGAGCCGGAAAGCTAGCACTGCTTGCGAGCAAAATGGGCATGCCGACAGTGCCTGTCGCAATCTGGGAAAGAGGAAAAGGAAAAATTGAGGTGGAGGTAGGAACACCTTTTTATATTCGAGCTGAAGAGGCTGATCTTGCGACAGTTGAAGCCATGTTCGAAATCTCTAAGCTAATCCCAGAGGAGTTAAGGGGACCTTTTAAATATTATTTAACTTTAGCGAATGGCCCTTAATTGATATTGATTAAATATAGTAGGAGGTGTTGTATGATTTGGTAATGACAACCCCGAGTACACACCTGATATTGAACAAAACCCAGAATTTTCAGAATATCTATCGATAAAAACACTCAAAGGAGATGATGTTAATTGTGTATTATCATCCTTTTCACCCGAAACAAAAAACACGGCCCATTCTTTTATCAAAATAGATAATATTGATTATAACCTTCCAGTTCATGGAGAATTAAATATATTGCTGAGCAACAGAGTGGGTAGTCATGAAATACCCCTAGCAGTCGCCGGAACAAATACTAGAGAGGGTGTAATGAATATCGAAATGATCCAGCGTGTGAGGGCTTACAAAGAAGACCCGAACGATGTCGCCAAGAGAGTAGAGGTGGGTGAAGGTTTACACATTGAATTTGGGATAACACTACTTAACGTGGAGCATCCATTGAAAAAATACATGCAAGGAGAAGACAGACTTCCTTGGCAAAAAATACTAATTGCAAGATGCGTAGAGGAGGCCAAGAAGAAGGGTGTAAACAAAGTAAGGGTTTCATCCGGACTATCATCTAAATACCTTGGATATGGATTACCTCTTGGGTTGGCAATTACAGAATATGACAGACAAGTGATTGACGGTGTGGGTTGGCACGCTTTTAACTCAAAGGGTGTTCCGATTCCCCCAGAAGACATTGCAAAAATAAAAAATGTCTTTAGAAGAATTACAAAAGGGAAGATAGAGAGAATGGATCAAGTTATGAATGAACTCAATGAAGATAAGACTCCGGCATATTGGGAACTGGTAATTTAGAGTATTGACATTCCAGTTACTGGAAGGTGTATAGTCGATTTTGATGAATAAATACTCGATTGGACAAGTTTCAAAAATGACTGGGGTACCGGCCAAAACCCTGCGCTTTTATGAAGAGCAAGGAGTAATCAAGAGTGCCCGAAGAGAAGAAAATGGCTACCGATACTTTTCCGAAGAAAACCTCGAAGAGATCAGACTGATCAAATATGCCCGTGATCTGGGATTGCCACTGACCGAAATAAAGAAGCTGACACTCGGGTGTGAGAATGGCAAGTGCGATCACTCTAAAGAATTCATACAAAACAGCATCGAAAGATACATCGATACTTTGTCGGAAAGAATTCGCCAAATGAAAGACTTGAAGGCTCGCTTGAAGGATCTACTGAAAAATGGACCATACTGTTGTGAAATACTTCATCAATTATCAATTAACGACGGAAGGTGAGGTGAATCAAAAAATGAAAAACAAAACATGTTGTGGTGGAGAATGTTGCGGCGAAGGAAAGTGCTGCTAGTTACCTAATATCACCATGATCGCGCGACATGGTGATAATCACTTCGTCAATTATTTGTCTTTTTTGACTCCTTTGAAAGTCCAGCCCGAAGTATTGACGTCCATGAACTTGCCCGTTTTGGTGTCTATTTTGACCCATTGTTTGGTGACAGGATTGAGAGCTTGTTTTCTCTCACTCACCGCCCCCACCCTTCCCTTTCCCGGTCCGCTGTTTTTAGCCATGGTTTTTCTGTAATAATTAATACCTT
>CAZUFH010000078.1:0-5086 GCA_964618885.1 uncultured Pseudomonadales bacterium | reverse complement strand
TATCCAAAGTGGTCCAATGCCAGCCCTAATAACACTATTAAAGACAGCCAAGGCCAGACATAATAGCTCACCGAAAGGGCTACGACTAACCACACTAGTTGGAAAACCCAGTTTTTAAGATATCGTGGCAGGATAAGCATTAGCCCGCCACCAACCAACCCGGCAAGTAATCCTAGTGGAGTCGGACCCACCCAGAGATAGATCAGTGCATACATTACGGCACCCATCGGAGCAATCGAACCACAAATAATCGCCACAAAAGCCAAAATATTTTTTATCATTACCTTCTCCTCTTCAATTTTCAGGTACAAATTCAACCTATAACCTAATTGTACAATATGAAATGTAAAATGTAAAATGTAAAATCTTTCAACTCAACCGATACTTCCCCCCAGCCTCGGTCACCATTCCGCACAATGTCAGCTCGGTCAGCTTCCCCAATATCTGAGGTACTCCCAGTTTCAGTAGCCTAGACAGCTCATCTACCGATCTCTCACCGTCGGCGAGAAGCGATATCAGCGGATCACTAGAGCTGTCCGTCAGCATAGCCGAAGGAAGGTTTAGCTGCCCAGGTAGGAGCCCCATTTCTTTGAGCACTTCCTCAGCGCTTGTTACCGCTTTGGCTTTACCGTCCCGAATTAGTCCATTGGTTCCCTCCGCCACCCGACTGGTGACTTGACCTGGCAAAGCCAACAGCTTTTTTCCAAACCGATTGGCCAGCTTGGCGGTAATCATGCTCCCCGACTTAGCTGAGCCCTCTATAACGAGGACTGCGTCACAAATACCGGCCACAATCCGATTCCTCTGAGGGAAAAACCAAAGTTGCGGGACCGTGCCCCCTTCGTATTCTGACAGTATCAAACCTGCCCGTCCGGCAGGAGGGCCTGCCTCGCCGGCAGGCGGGCTATCGCTTTCTATTATCTGTTGATACAGCTCCACGTCTTGATCAGCTACCTGCCAATCAATTCCCCATCCTAGAACCGCAATTGTTTTTCCTCCGTTTTCAAGACAAATACGGTGAGCCGTCTGGTCTACCCCATACATAAATCCGGAAACAACCGTCACTCCTTTATTTACCAAGACCGGCATCCATTTCTCGATTACTCTCTGGCCGTACTCCGTCATCCTCCGCGATCCTACAATGGCGAGCTTTGGAGCGTCGTCCAACAGCAAATCAATATTCCCCTTGTAAAAAACATTCTTGACTTCTGGTCTTATTTTCTTCAGCTCATCATTCCACTTCTCTTTTTCTAGTTCCATATATTTCAATAAACCTCATCATGTGTTCCTACTCGAAGCAAATGTATCTCTCGGCTATCAATTTGAATCAAGATACGAATCTTCATATCGACCGAAACCGAGTATATTTCTGAGCCCACTAACTTATGTAATCTCAAGGAGGGGTGATTAAGATTTTCACTTAGTAACCGCAAGCATTTAGCTGTCTTTTGCAAATACTTTCCATCTTTGCCGAGCAGATTCGCTAAGTCTTTCTTGAATCTCAAAGATGGGACAATTGTCATTATAAGAATTGGTTCATGAAGATATCAATATCTTCTTTTGATTTCAACGCCCTCGTTTTCCCCGTTTTGTAGTCTTCCCTTGCTTCATCCGCCCACAAATTGTGCTTCAGTTCAAGTTCCTCGATATCCTTGGCTATTAAATGCTTCACGTAGGCAGCCAAAGTCATGCCCATTTTTCCAGCCCTCTGCTCTATAAAGAGCTTCATAGGCAAGGGTAAGTTTAGTTTTAGCTGAGATTGAGCGATTTCCATGAGCTCATTATACACCAAATCCAGGACCTTTGCGTGTAGACCTTTGCCCCTCTCACCCACCCAAAAAGTGCTAAAATGAAGTCGTGATCATCGAGTACAGCAATGCCAAAGAGCCCAGGAACCACACCCGTCTTTCTGTGGCCATCGTCGTGGCCTCTTGTGCCTTTTTCTTCATCCCCACCACTCTCATCGTCCTCGGCTATCTGGCCTCCCAGCCCACCGGCTCTCTCATCTCTCCTCTACCCCAAGGCGTATTGAGCCAGTCAACATCTCCCGTAGGGGCGATTCACGAATCGCCCGCCATTTCCACACCGTCCCCCAGCCCAGAACCAATAACCAATAACCAAGGACTCCCTCTCATAGCCGCCCCGAGTGACTCCAGCCCCTCAGCCAACAAAGAAATCACTTCCGATGCCGGCAGCAATATCACGGACAAGACCGCTTCCATTTCCGCAAATCTGACCGAAACCCTTGTCAGTGACTTTGATATCAAAACCACTAGCCAGATATATCTCACACCCCGCCCCGGAGATAGCTCCATCTACTCTGTCAAGAGCAAAGGCGAGGGCCAAATGGTGATTGAAATAAACAAAGCATCTGACCTGGTTCGATACATTGACTACCACATCGTCAATCCCTAAAATGTCCATATGCGCAGCCACTTAGACAAATTCTCCACTTTAGTTTTACGATTCGTACCATTCTGTCTCGCCTTTCTTACCCCCTTATTTTTTTTACCGATCACCATCGATCCTTTTACTATCAACAAGTTTTACCTTGTCACCTTTTTTTCCAGCCTTTCTCTGATCGCGTGGTGTATCCGCAGTCTCGTGAGAGGCAAACTTGCCTTTACCACTTCACCGGCACTACTACCCTTAATCATCCTAGTCATCGCCCACATCATCTCCTCGGTCTGGCTTAGTCCTGTGACCCACCTCAGCCTTTTTGGCCAAACAGCCTTCTTTATTGCTTTACTCATCATCTTCATCACCACCACTTCCACCCAAAAAACCCAAACTTTGGTATACAGTGTGATCTTTGGGCTAGTTCTCTCCGCTACCCTTCTAAGTCTGACCACAGTTCTTCATTATTTTGGGCTCATCGGTAAAATAATTTCGACGGACCTGACAAACAACAAGTTCTTTAATCTTACCGGCGGCAGTTTAGTCGCTCTCACCTTTACCCTTCCAGTCCTCTTTTCTACCATAAGCTACATAATCATCACCAAAGACTGGCTCAAAAAGTCTCTGCTTTTTGCTTCGGCCATCGTCATGATTGTCGCTTCTCTCATCAATCTAAAGCTCTTACTACCTCAAAACGGCCAAGCAGTCATCTTTCTCCTTCCATACCAAGTCAGTTGGTCGGTCGCTGTCGATATATTAAAGAACTGGCAGACCGCCCTCTTTGGCACCGGACCAGACACCTACTTCTCTATTTTTACGAGACTAAGACCAGGCAGCCTAAATCTAAACAGTGCCCTGTGGACACTCCGTTTCTCCGAATCAAGCAGTTATTTCTTAACTCTCATTACTACTATTGGCCTCGTCGGCTCTCTCGCCTTTATCTTTGCCTTCCTCCAAACCGTCCTCACTTCCATCAAACATCGTGCCACTCAAATGGCCAATCCGGCTTATGTCTTTCTTTCCACCTCTCTCATCGTGACTCTCATTTCATATCTCGTTACCCCAGCCGGTGTCGTCTCACTCGTTTTAGGGCTCGTCTGCCTTATCGCGCTCACGGTAGAATTTAAAGTCCTCGGACTAAAATCGATCAAAGATATCAGCTTTAGTCTTTCCGCCAAAAACGAGCCGGAAACTTTCTATCAAAATCTTCCTGAAGAACATACTCCCAACCCATATAGCTTTATTCTCCCTTGGGTTCTCACCTTACTGTCTTTGCTTCTACTCATTACCTACTGGCTTTACGCCCTTCCGGCCTACTCTGCCTCCATGCAGATCAAAGAAGCCAGCGATATTATCAGTACCAATCCAGTTGGGGCTTACCTTAAAGAGGTCAATGCCGCCAAGCTAGATCCTTACAACGTCAGCTATCCCCTGATCTTATCCCAGTTCTTCCAAAGTGCAGCCCAAAATCTCCTCAGCAAAAAGGATGCTACCGCCGAAGACAAAAAGAACGCTACCGAATACATGCAACGCTCCATCGACTATGGCAAGCAAGCTGCTTCCCTCAACCCCTACAATGTCGTCGTCTGGGAAAATCTCGGAGGTATTTACCAGTCTTTTATCGGCGTCGCCGAAGGATCTCAAAACTTCGCTGTCTCACATCTCGCCCAGGCCGTGTCTCTCGATCCCACCAATCCCGAGCTCAGACTCAGACTCGGAATTCTCTTTTTTAACCTTGGCGACTCCGATCAGGCCATCAAGCTCATAAATCAGTCCATCGATCTCAAGCAAAACTGGGAAATCCCCTACTTCAACATGGGTCTCATCTACAAAGGTCGCAAAGATTACTCTCGTGCCTTACAGTACGTCAAGACGGGCTTTCAGTATGTCGATTCATCTTCCGAGAACTACGCCAAATTCCAAGAAGAAATCACCGCCCTGGAAAAGCTCGCTCCCGCCCCTACCGCCACCCCCTCAGCCACTACAAGATAACGAAGTCATTGACTTCTAAATACTTTTGAGATAAGATTTGTCTATGAAACTCCAAATCACTATTACCGAAGAGGAAGAAAAACTATTAGCCCAAAGAGCTAGTTTGTTGGGCTACGACGTTACCAAATATGCCAAGTTCCTCCTCACTACCGAAGCAAGGAAAAGCCACCTCCTCCTAAATCGCAAGCTCGAAAAAATTATCGAGAAGGCTCTTAGAGACGATTCTGAAGGCAAAACCCACGAGTGGGTATTTGGTAAATATGAAAATAAGAGCCACTGATCACTTTGAATTTTTGAGTGCCAAGTTGTGCAAGAAAAACAGAAATCTTGGTTCAAAAATTGACGACACAATTCGCTTGCTTGCCAGCAACCCCAAGCATCCCAGCTTAAGACTTCACAAAATCCACACCAAACCCCAGGATTCTTGTAGTATCAGCATTGACATGAAAACTAGAATTATTTTCGTTTACAAAGAATATGGCATCCTTCTTGTCGGAATAGGCAACCACGACCAAGTGTACTAAAGGTGGACCCTATCGGACTCGAACCGACTACCTCTTCTATGCCATAGAAGCGCTCTACCAGGTGAGCTAAGGGCCCAACAGCTATATTTTACTATAAAATAGACCCACCGGGCCTGTAGTTAAACGGTAGAACATGGCATTCGCATTGCTAAGATGGGGGTTCAATTCCCCCC
>CAZUFH010000077.1:817-5131 GCA_964618885.1 uncultured Pseudomonadales bacterium | reverse complement strand
TCCAGAGACAGGTAAGCTCTTGGATTGACGGTTCTGCCATTCTTCACCACCTCCAGATGAAGGTGGGGTCCGGTAGTTCTACCTGTAAGGCCTACTTCACCAATCGGCATGTCGGTGTTTACCTTTTCTCCTTCTTCTACAAACACTTTACCCATATGGGCATAGCGGGTCTCCAGGCCATTTCCGTGGTCAATGACCACCGAGCGGCCATAGTCCCATCTGGTCACGCTCATGAGAACTACAGTACCTTCTTTAATAGGATAAATTTTTGACCCTAGCGAAGCTGTGATATCAATTCCTGGGTGTCCCAGGTGAAATTCTTGAGAGACACCGGTATTTATTGGTAAAACGTTTACCAAGCTTCTTTTGGTTTCAATGACGACTTCTTGGTCGAAAGGCTGAATGTTGGCCATGGCAAGCGCCGACTGGTCTCCAGGCAACACGAAGATACCGGAAGCTAAGGTAGTCATTGAAATTAGACCACCAAAGGCGGCTTTTATATTTCTTTTTTCGAACACCGGTCTGAAGAACTTAGAGACTGGGTGCGATGTTCTTTTTTTAGGTAGTATTTGTATCATAAGTGCGGGCGATAGCCCGCGTAAGGCACAAAAAATGCTTGAAATTCAAGCGAACGGTATCATACCATATCAGACCCTATAAAGTCAAGCCGAGAGGCCTACTCACAGTCCAAAATCGTGCCTAAGTGCTACACTCAATGTATGCTTACAGCCGACAATCTGAAAGGTAAAAATGTTCTCCTTCGAGCCGATCTTGACGTGCCTATCAAGGACGGTAGGGGAGAGAATAGCTTCAGGCTTGAAGCTCTTCTCCCGACCCTCAGGCTTTGTCTGGAAAACGCCCACCGCACCTGTATCATCGGGCATCTGGGTCGTCCGGAAGGTCCCGAGCCGGAGGACAGCCTCGCTCCAGTGCTAGAAGAGCTAAAAAGACTGCTAAATGAGCCTATTTCATTCATCACTTCGGGTTTTTCTCCAGGGGAGTGTTGGACAGGGGAATCTCCTCTTGCTCTAATGGAGAACTTAAGGTTCGACCCCCGTGAAGAAAAACTCGACAGGGGATTCGGACTGCTGTTATCTGCCGGTGCTGATCTTTATGTCTACGAGGCCTTTGCCAATTATCGGCCTTCTACCAGCCTCCAGATAATACCCGAAATGCTTCCTACCTATTCCGGCCTTAGGTTTGACCGTGAGATCGCCACTCTCCACGGCATCCTTACAGAGCCCAAACACCCCACCCTCCTGCTCGCCTCCGGCGCCAAGCTGGACAAACTTGAGCTCCTGAAAGGTATCATGTCCAAGTTTGACCGGGCTCTTCTGGGTGGCAAATTTGCCTCTCCAAATCACTTGACCCCCGATGGCTTGGATCTAAACGAGGAAGCCACTTCCCTTTTCGTTCAAGCCATTTCCGAGGCACAAACCATCGTGCTAAACGGCCCTCTAGGCTACTATGAGGACGGAGTCCATGCCAAAGCCACCAGAGCTGTCTTCCAAGCCCTCAAAGATAGCACGGCGCTGACCATTCTCGGAGGCGGTGATACTATTACGGCTATCCCCGCTCTGGGTTTCTCATACTCCGACTTTGGCTTCGTCAGTACCGGTGGTGGTGCCATGCTCGACTTCCTGGCCACCGGCACCCACCCCCTCCTCGAAATCCTAAAAAGTTGACGCCATCTCAGTGAGGCATTTTTGTGGCCCGGACCATCTTTGTGCTACAGTTTACTTAGTTATTCTTTACTGCCCTCATGACAAAATTTTCAATCAACGGTTTCGGTCGCATCGGTCGCTCGGCTACACGCGTCTGGCTCGCAAGTCATTTGGATGACTCAAGCCTCACCGTCATCAATACTTCCGGCTCGATGGACATCTCCGGCTGGGCACACCTCCTGAAGTACGACACAGCCTACGGTCCTCTCCCCTATGAAGTTACCTCCGAGGAAATCCAAAAACCAGCTATTGTCACCGATGCCGATCCTTTGCTGGGTTACCTCAATATCAAACATCCCCAAAAAGATCTGCGTATTCCCATCCTTGCCCAGCGAGACCCATCCCGTATTCCTTGGGACAAATATGGTACCGAAATAGTCATCGAATCCACCGGTGCTTTTACCTCTCTCGAAAAAGCCATTCTTCATATCTGTGGCGGTGTCAAAATGGTGGTTCTTTCTGCCCCGACCAAAGGACCCGGAGTTCCCACTGCTGTTTTGGGAGTAAATGACAAAGAGATCTTTCACAAAGACCGAGTCAATGTCATCTCTGTCATTAGCAATGCTTCTTGCACCACCAATAGTGTCGCACCCGTGGCCGATATCCTTCACGAAAAACTCGGTATCTTAAAAGCCATGCTCACTACTGTTCATGGTTACACTGATGATCAGAATTTACAGGATAATTCCCACCGTGACCTCCGTCGCTCTCGCGCTGCCGCTATGAACATCGTCCCCACCAGTACCGGTGCCGCCCTTGCCGCTACTCAAGCCATCCCCGCTCTCAAAGGACTTTTTGATGGAATCTCACTCCGGGTTCCTGTCATCTGTGGTTCGATCACCGACTTTACCTTTATTACCCAGCGGGCGACAAGTGTGGAAGAAATAAACGAAATTTTTATCGATGCTTCACGAACTCCAAAGTACAAAGGCATCCTGGCGGTCACCGACGAACCTCTAGTTTCCTCCGATATCATTGGTCGCTCGGAATCCAGCATCGTCGATCTGGACATGACTCGCGTGGTCGATGGCACCATGGTCAAAGTTCTCGCCTGGTACGACAACGAGTGGGGCTACGCCAATCGTCTAGTCGAAGAAACCATCAAAGTCGGCAAGGCCCTAGAGTAAATTTTACTCGTAAATTACCACATCCATCCCAGGAAAAGATTTGTCATACACTTCTTTGCTGTCTCCGGGAGAAAGCGCTACACACCCGCCGGTTTTTCGGTTGCCAATATAGTTCCCAAAGCGATATATTTTTTCTTCACCCACAAGCCTGTAGGGTAGCTCATGAATACCCAAATAGGCTCCAATATCCTCTCGATAATCAAACGCCATCCACCACGGCATCCAAACCTGGAAAATACTCGAAAATCCCATTGGCAATTTATTTTGGATTTTATAGCTTCCCACCGGGGTAGGATACCTCAGTCCGGTAGACACACTGTAGGACTTGAAGAGATTCCCCTCTTCAAAGAAAAACATTTTTTGCTGAGATAAATCTACTTCAATATATTTATCCGCCAGACTTCCATCTGTATTTGGTCCGCTGTCTATACCCAGGACTACCGGTTTCAGACCACCGCCGTTATATCTGGCCATCAAATTATCCTCAATCATCCTTACTGTCCAGCTAATTGAAGTTTTACCCTGTCCGTTACTGGCCAAGATTTGAGTCACCTTTTCCTTGTCTACCAGCAGTTTTACCGACTCAAGAAAATCTTTTGTCTCTACTTTTAAAAAACTTAATATTTGATTTGGGCTGATGTAAATTTTTTGTTTATTCCCTTCAATCTCTAGCTCAAGTGGCTTGCTACTCGTCTCCGCTAATTTTTTGTTGATGATACTTATCTTTTTTTCCAGCTCATTGCTTACACTCACCATCTCGACCATAATTGGCTTCTTCTTTGTATTCGAAAAGGAAATGAGTTTTACTTGCAGGCCCACTGAATCTACTCTGGCTTTTCTTTCTTCTACCAAATAAGTAAACTGGCCTGTATTTTCGTTATATTCCATTTTTTCATTTCGAAGTGGTCGGTCTGGAAAAACTTCAGAAACCCTTTTCTCGAAATCCTCGCCAAAATCAAAGACCGGCTGGACCAAAATTGTTCTTCCTGGAGAAATCCACTTGCTAAGCAGATCAGAAATGCTCTTTGTTGCCAGTCCTTCCATTGTCTTGTCTACTCTCAAACTCATGTTGAGGTCTCCATAACTAATTTTTGTTCCCCTACCATCCACTACTACGTCCATTTCTTCTCTGCTTTTCTTTTCCAAAAAAGATCTCACCATTGGTTTTGGCCAAAATGAAATATTCATTTGAGATAGGTAAGTGTTGGGACCAACCAGCAGAAAAAGTCCAGAAACGAGCACCGTCAGAAAAAGTGATATCGTGGTAATAAACACCCTCATCGAATCATGATATCTGTATTTTTCGTTAACTTAAAGACTCCTTTATCTATCTCCTTCTTCTCCTGTGCTACTACCTAGTCAGGTCAGACTTACTTTATTTGAGGCCGGAGAGGGAATCGAACCCTCGCATGGAGGTTTTGCAGACCTCAGCGTTACCACTTCGCCACCCGGCCACATGTCAG
>CAZUFH010000077.1:0-807 GCA_964618885.1 uncultured Pseudomonadales bacterium | reverse complement strand
TAATGCTAAAATAGTGCCTGAGATACGGCCGGATGGCGAAGTTGTAACGCAGGAGTCTGCAAAACTCCCATGCGAGGGTTCGATTCCCTCTCCGGCCTCACTTAAGCTTCTTTATAATATAACTAGGATAATTCATAATTCGTGTTAAACTTGTAAATATGAGGTCAAGACTATTACGCACACTGCCCATTCTATTATTCTCTATCTTTCTCGCCGGCTGCCAGCTGAATCCTTTTGCCAAGAAGGCCGGTATCCAGATCACCTCACACCCAGACGCCAACGTCGTCATCAACGGCAAGTCCGTGGGCAAGACCCCCTACTATGTCGAAAATACCGATGCCGGCACCGCTAGTATCCAAATGACAGCCGTCGACTCGGGTCAGTCCTGGGAAGGTAAGGTCAATTTGGTGAGTGGTACCCTTACTACAGTTCATCGAGAATTTGGCACCACCCCGGACAAATCCCACAGCTATACTCTCTCTTTTGAAAAACTCGCAAGCAACAAAGATTCTTCTATCAGCATCATTAGTCTCCCAACCAATGCTACCGTCAGCATCGATGGCAAGCCCGCTGGCTTTACTCCTATCACGAGTGACGTCAACCCTGGCCCTCATGTCTTTTCTTTCACTGCTCCAGGATATCAGGACAAAATCGTGAACGCCGCGCTTCAAGAAGGCTATCGTCTGGTCCTGAATCTCACCATGGCTACCATGGATGTCGTGCCTGTCCTTACTCCAACTCCCACTGCGACTCCCTCGGCCGCTGTCCTCTCTCCCACCCCCAAACCCACAGCTACCGCCATTCTTA
>CAZUFH010000076.1:0-5232 GCA_964618885.1 uncultured Pseudomonadales bacterium | reverse complement strand
AAACAGCTAGCTATAGGTCTCAGAAAGTCACTCTATACACGCCTAGAAGGTTACGACATAGATCTGTTGGAAAGTCCCGTTTGATATAATAACGACGATGACAAAGGAAATTATCATGATCCATGGTTGGGGTACTCAGGCATACAATAGTTCTGTTTCTCTGGCCAAAAACAAGCCTGACATAGCCTGGAAAGATCGACAAGTACTGGTGAAACAACTGGCCAAGAAATACCCTCTAAGATTCTTTAATCTACCTGGATTTTGCGGAGTAGGGGAACCAAAGAAAAAGTTCTTCGACCTCGAGGACTTCTCTAATTATCTGGACAAATGGCTCAAGTTCCAAGGCATCACTCCACTAGCCATTGTCGGATACTCCTTTGGGGGTGCAGTAGCTCTGGACTACAAAGTCAGGTTTCGGTCCAAGTCTAGAATAATATTAGTTTCCCCGGCCCTAAAAAGAAGAGATTCCCTCAAGTCAATCATTGGAAGGTTAGCAAAGAATCTAGTACCTCCAAAGTACACCAAGATACTGAAGTCTCTTTACCAGTCACTCTTTAGTACCTACTACCATGAAGGTTCGACTTTCCTTCGGAAGAGTTATGACAAAATCGTTCGCCGAGACACTCGTTCTCAGCTTACAAAAGTGCTCCCCGAAGACATGCTCCTGGTCTTTGGTAACTCCGATACGTCCACCCCTTATGATTATGTCAGCAGCATCGTAAAGCGCAATAAATTAAACTGTACCATCATCCCAGGAGGAGACCACAACATCGGAGAGACTCACCCCAGACTTGTCTCCTCAGCCATTATTCGCTTCTTATCTAAATAAGATGAGATTCGAAAAAGAGCAAATCAAAGCAATTGCCGGAGACCTGTTTGAAGGAGATAACATCAAGAAAAATACCAAATACCAATGGGTGGATATTGTCGGTATTCCTCCACGTCCGGAAAATCTCAAAAAATCGCTCTACTTTACTACTCACTCAAACGGAGAGGACGGGTGGGACAATGGGTTCGACAGACGGACCATTGCACCCAGAGTTTCTCAAGATAAAGGGTGGGACTTAGTAGTAGAAGCCGGCGACACCACTCCGCACGAAAACTCACTTATAGTTTCCTCGCTTGACAGCCTAGCCTTAAAGTTACTTGAATCCGTAAAACTTGAGACCAATCCCTATGTAATCGGGGTTACCGGGTCGGTAGGGAAGACAACCACAGTTGCTTTCTTAGAGCATTTAATTGCCGGTGCCGGAATCGATGTGAAGAGGTTCTATTCCAAAAGACTTACCCCGCTTGGGGTTACTTGTCACTACATCAACCGGGTCGATAAAGACACATCGGTAGTGGTTATGGAATATAGTGCGTACTTAAAAGACCATGTGGACACCTTATCGCAGTTGCTTCCCCCAAACCTAGCCTTCTTAACCAATGTTTACAATACCCATTTGAACCCCGGCTCATTTAGTGACCGAAACGAGATCTTTCACTCAAAGATTCAAATTGGCCAACCAAGAACAACCGGTTACGTAAACGAGCGTATTTTGAATGAGCTAAACGAACCACAGCCAGCAGGGTGGAATAACTTCCGGGTCGAAAAGTGTCCGTTTGAAAATAAAAGCTTGCCTCCCACCCTCAGAACCGACGAAATGTACACCGTGGGAAAAATAGTCGCAGAAAATCTAGGACTATCCGAAACCCACCTGAAAAATGCTTTTGAAACCTTTTTACCCCAAGAAAAAAGGATAATAAACACAACCTTTGCCGGAAAAAAGATTTTTTTCAATGGTGAAACTTCGGGTGGAAGCAGACTATGGAGCTGGTTTGAAACTACGAACGTCTCACCACCCTGGTTATTCGTAGACGAGGTCAACTTTGCGGATGAAAACCCTCTGGGGTTTATTAACCTGCTAAAACATGTGTTTGACTCAGAAAAAACCTTGGTCTTGGATACCCCGGCGAACAGATCAAGACTGCCTGTAAAGGCTCATTTTGTAAACGCAAACAGGTTCAAAACTATGCTCAAACAGGCACCTAAGGGGTACATTGTCTACCACAAAGCATTATCAACGAGAGACCCCGCTTTTGTTCCCAAAACTTATCTTAGAGATCATTGGGGACCATAAATGATCTAAATAACTACAATATATAAGACTGATAGTATTATTTTGAAACACGATATATAATCTCAACTATATCAAACAAGATCAAAATCATGTCTAAAGAATATCTCCAGTACAATCCGGCCAACTTCAAGCCTGAAAATCTCATGAGGCCGCCTACTGGTATCGTCAGCGACGAGCTCATGTATCTCTGTAATCAGCTAAGAAACGCCATAGAAGGCGGGCTCAGAGTCGATAAAGACACTTTGAAAATTGGTACAGAACTTGAAATTCTTTTTTTTGACAAGAATGCGGATCCGGGGAAGCTAGAAAAGGTTTCTAACAAAGAGATTCAAAGACAAAACAGACACTCTTACGATGAGCTCTCAACTAAAGAAGAGGACGAGATAAGGAGGTTAAACAACCCAAATTACACCAGTGGGCACAGGGCCAAAGTGCTCAAAGTCGCAAACTTTGCCGAAAAACTGGAGGAGATGTACCCTGATGACTTTTATGAGTGCACTAGGGACTCCAAACTTTTAATCGAATTCCGTACCGCGCCTCGCAACCTCGAAGCACATTTAGAGAATGTTAGCTGGTTGGCGGACGCCATCAGAGCCAAGGCAAGCAAGCTGGGCCTGCTACCGGTGGTTCATTCCCAACACATTCATCTTTCTTGTAACTCACACAATATTAGGTTAAACACCAAGGGACGATACAAATTTATCAACAGTGAAAACTTTAACGGAGGGTATATAGATAGAACCTTTACCCGCATACTTCCACTCGTCATGTTACCGGAGGAGTACGAAGAAGATGACCGTCTGCCTCACGTTGTCAGAGAAAACAATGCCGGAGAGGATCGAGCAAATCATCCTGAGTTCAGACAACTTTCATCCGAATACGCACATGACCATGTTTTAAATCTTACCCTCTGTCTTAGGTCCCTCTATGCCTCGCTAAGAAACCCTGACTACGCAACTGACACTCTCCCTGACGGTAAATACTTAAAGGCAGTAAAAGAAATGTCTACGGACGAGGAGCTTGCTTTATTTTTCGGTGATTCCACACTAGCAAAAATTTGTAAAGTTGCCAAACAGTATCCAGCCGTCTCTAGAAGAGACAAAACTATCAATGAAGTCAAATAAGGTATCGCAACAATATGTCGGAATAGTGATGGTCAGAAAAGACGGCTCTGTTCTATTACAGCATAGAGACAATAAGCCAAATATCGGCTCACCAAACATGTTCGCAATCTGTGGAGGAAGGAAAGAAAAAGCCGATAAAACCCTCAAACACGCCGCGGCCAGAGAACTGGAAGAAGAAACCGGCTACATTATCAAAACAAACGATTTGCACTTACTTTGCCGAGACGAGTTTGATACTGAAAACGGTTGGGTCACCCGAGATTTCTACTGGTGTATGTACGATGAAGAACAGCCAATAAAGTGTCTTGAAGGTCAATCTATAAAATTTTATGACATTGAAAATTTGGACGGACTTAAGTTTTGTGATCCTTATCATAAACGATATCTAGAAGAAGCCTCCGAAAAAAACTTTTCACTACACAATCGTAGGCATATTAGATAAAATTCTTCGTGTATACACTTGACTCTGCTTCTGAGAATACCTTCAGAACCTCAAAAGTTATTTCAGTGTAGTCATTCTCCACAACAATCTTATTGACCATCGCCTTACCCAAATATCTAAAATTCACATCCGCTATTTCCATAGGTACGCGAAAAGGTACTATTCTATAACCACTCTTTTTTATGGTATAACTTTTTCCAACTTCAATAGTCCCAACAAAATCATCATCAAAAGTCAGTAATCCCATCAGCTTAGTTTCGCAAGCCATGAAAAGATTATACGCTTTCAGACTCACCAAATGATAAACTAAAATGTCTATGAGTCAAATAATCATCATTTACGGACCCCCGGGTGTCGGCAAGCTAACCGTCGCCAAAATTCTAGAAAAACAACTCGGCAACTTCAAGCTATTCCACAATCACCATGCAGTTGACTATGCCGAATCCCTGTTTGGAAAAAGTGATCAAACCGGTCTCTTTGTTAAACGACTAAGACTAATGACTCTCAGAGAGGCCCTACACCGGTCACTGAACCTAATCATGACCATAGCCTATAATGGTACAGAGAATCACAACGAAAGAATTCGGGGATGGATTAAGATGATAAGAAGTCAGAAGGAGCCGTCTACAATACACTTTGTCAGACTTACCGCCTCAAAAGAAGTGCTCTACGCTAGAGTTAAGCATCCCGATCGTTTAAATTACGGCAAGATTACAACCATCAAAAAGTTGAAACACGTGATGAAAACCGAAGGGACGTACGATATACCAATTCCCTTTGTCAAAAGCACAGTCGTGGACACCACAAACAACTCCGCTGCCGATACCGTAAAACAAATTTTAGCCGAAATTCCTGAAATCAGAGCATATCAAAAATAGATCGTCAATCCTTGCCCTGAAACTTCATGAGCGGGTGGGGGGAGTCGGACCCCCGTAATCAGATTGGAAATCTGGAGTAATACCGTTATACTACACCCGCAACAAAGTGATTATACCAAAAAGGAGCTGAATGCAACCTCAAACTACTTATCTTTTAGCAAATCCTCAAAGAAACCATTTTCTTCCAAGTTATTAATATAGACTACAAGTTTATCTCGTACCTCAGGTGTCATCTCCGGGCGAAAAAACATTTTGGCACTTGTTCTGGTCACGAGCCCCAGCTCCTTCATATCATCGTTGAACGGCTGATCCTGACAAAGGTTCACCCCCTTGAACTCCTTAAGCGCTTCAGGTGTTGATCTGGCGCCGATGACAATTCGTACCCCTTGTTCTCCGTATTTGCTGTTTTGAATAGTAAATCTATAAACAACTCCGCTTTTGGTAGGCTTTTCGAATACACTTACAACGTCACTCCGCTTCCATGGCTGTTTTTGATATCCAAGTGCCATCGCTACTCTCTCAAACTCGGTTAATTTTTTGGGCTTTTTTACTTCAATACTTGAATAATGGTTGTCGTTTTCTCTACTATTCATATGCTCAAACTACTCTAAAGTCGGGGTGAGAGGACTCGAACCTCCGGCCTCTGCGTCCCAAACGCAGCGCTC
>CAZUFH010000075.1:3248-5245 GCA_964618885.1 uncultured Pseudomonadales bacterium | reverse complement strand
GTGCCGAAGTGATGATAGTCGGAGCGAAGCCAGCCGATGGTGCCGTGAACAACCATTTGCTCATGAACATCTTTGGCCGGAAGCGTAGCCTTACCTCTTTGAAAAAGACGGATGACTGGGTCCGGGTACTGGCCGGCGTGCATCAGAACACCGTTTAAAAAATAGTTTTTACGGGGGAGCCAGTAAGCCTCGGCAGCCTTATTTAATTTTTTGGGCTCTGGAAATATCTTGACTATTTTATTGAGACTCTTCTTCAGGGGTGAGAGCCAACGATCATAACCAAAGTAAGTTTCTTCTAAGATTCCAAGCATTTCTTTCTTCATTGCCGAGGTGATGACTTCGTCGGTGTCCAGCTGCAGAATCCAGTCGGACTTGGCTTCTTTGTTGGCAATATCTTTTTGGATGTGGAAGACGGGATTGTTTTCTCTAAGTAAGACCTTAGCACCTAGCTTACGAGCGATCTCGGCTGTCTTGTCGGTCGAGTGACCATCCACTACGATGATTTCATCGACCCAGTCCTTGACCGAGCTTAGGCAATCTTCAATAGAGTCTTCATTATTGAATGAGGCTAAGGTGACGGAGATGGTTTGACGTTTGGGTTTTTTCATTTGGTGGAGAGGAACTTGAACATTATAGCCCCTGCGGGAGACTTCACAGTACCGATCACTTTCGTATCATCCACTTTTTCTTCGGCGGTGATGAGAAGAGTATTCGGTAATAGCTTGTCTTGCTCGTAATTGATAGTGCGGAATTCGTATTTCCCTAGCTTACGCCCGGTAGCAAAGCCATAGTGATCTGGCTCGGACATGACAATATTCTTTTGGAGATCAGACGGCGGATATTGAGTGAAAAAGGCGATCAAAATATATGGCTGATCGTAGCGATCGGTAATAATAATATGGTCGTACTTATCGTAGTTGTCTTTGGTGTAGGCTGCGATCTGATCGAAGCCGTACTGCCAGGCGTAGGGAAGCTCTTTTGGATAATGCACATAGTACAGGTGCAGATAACGGGCAAAGTCGTAAGTGATGAAAAGTGAAACAATGACGAGAGAGATGGGAAGAATTTTCGGTAGATATTTCTTGATTAAAAGGAAGAATTCTACGAGACCCAAAGCCGCGATGATCATGAGTGGGACAGACATGTTTTCGGCTCGGAGGGCGTGAGGTGACTGGTAGGTAATAGAGGCCGCTAGAGGAGCAATGAGAAACCAAGCAAAGATAAATTTCTTGCCGGACGAATCTAACTTAAGAAGAGATAAGAGTCCGAGCGCAAAGAAAGGTAAAAGGAAGAGAAGGCTTTCACCCATTTCTGGGACTCGACTGCGGGCAATAGCATCTCCGTTTAGGAAGAGAAAACCCGGGGAGTAGTGAGAGAGATAGTTTTGGACAAATCTCAAGGAATATGAAAGATATCGATTGTGAATCAGCCTCACTGAAAGAGCGTTCATATCTACATGCTGAAGGCGGTAGTTCGTAGCTTGCCACTCCGGGCCGGTGTCTGCAAAGATGGAAACGCCGGAGAAGCGGGACTGGCCTTCTTTGGAAAGGAGTTGCTTGGCGATGGGGAGAGTGAGAAGAATGCCTAGGAGGGTGGCGAGGAGGATGGTTCTTAGTTTCGTGGGGGTGGATTGCCACGTCGCCTTCGCTCCTCGCAATGACGATAATTTTGGAATGGAAATGTTTGAAGTTAAATCTTTCCAGAAGATGATGACGAGGGAGAGGGCGAGGAGAGGTGAAATAATTCTGGCTGAGTGATAAGTGTAGAAACTGGCGGCGAGAGAAAGGACGAAGAGGTAAAGATATTTGGGAAACTCTAGCCCCCTGAGAAAACCCCAGATACCAAGCAGAATCAGAAAAGTGGCGGCGTTTACTTCCCAGCCTCCTCGGGAGAATTGTAAGTGCCAGGGGGAGATGGCGAGGAGGAAAGCGGAGAGGAGGGGGAACGTGTTTGATTCAGGATGGAGACCAACAAGGAGTCTCCTCGCAGGAGTACCT
>CAZUFH010000075.1:1232-3148 GCA_964618885.1 uncultured Pseudomonadales bacterium | reverse complement strand
GAACGTGTTTGATTCAGGATGGAGACCAACAAGGAGTCTCCTCGCAGGAGTACCTACAAGGAGACTCCTTTGGGAGGGATATGTGGTTTTTCCGGATGGATTCCGGGTCAAGCCCGGAATGACAAGTAGTTTTGTAATTAGGAATAAAAGAAAAACGGAGGCGATGCCGAGGATGGCCGAGGGGAGACGGACGGCAGTAACAGTGAGCCCTAGGAATTTCACAAAAGGTAAGGCAAGATAAAAATAAACCGGGAGCTTGTAATCGTCAAAGGAACGGAAGACCAACGGCCAAGTCACCGAGTGCTCATCTTTGCCTGTTTGAAGCAAAGACCAAGCATTGTAGCCGATGGCGGCTTCGTCGGCATTTAGACCGGCCGGGAATTTGTCTAGTGAATACAAGCGAAGCACTGAAGCCAATAATAAGATTAAAATAATAGGAATGACAGATATTTTCATGGCTTTGTTTTGATGATTCTAAGCGAAATATCACCGTTTGGAAAAAGGACGTCTTGATGATCCGCAATTGTGGGCAGGGAAAAGTCAAAGCTCTCCGGGAAGTTCCCGATGGTGCCGACGAAGATAGTACCAGACTGAGTCTCTACTTCACTAAGTCCCGACTGATGAAACTCCACCCGGCCAACCCGAGAGACTTTGCCCACATCGTAACCGCCGGATTGGAACTCATTGATTTTCTGATAAGTGGCCGGGTCGAACTGACTATAAAAAAGATAGAAAATATACGGCTGGCCAAAGACATCGGTGATGACCGCCTTGTTCTCCGGGTAACGATTGACGTACTGGACTGCTTCTCGGAAACCATAAATGTATTCCTTGGCGTAAGCAAAGTTCGCATGGACAAACAAGAGATCCAGGAAATAAATAAAGAAAATAATGGTAGTAATGGAAGTAAAAACAAAAAGTAGTTTGAGCTTCATAAGTCCCTGGTAGACCCCGAGACCACAGAAGATGGCTAGTGGAATAGTGAGGAAGAAGGCCCGGACCGTAGAATACTCGGACAAAGTAAGAGAGCCCGGAAGGGGAGATAGTAAAAGCAAACCGGCTACGAGAAGGGAGCTTTTCAGATTCCGGGACTTCAATAGAAAGATAGTCCCCAAGGCAAACCAAATAATATCAAAGGGTAAGAGCATACCCATACCGGGAATGTGTCCCCTTTCCACCACGTCGGTGCCTTCGTAAAAAAGAACGGTGGGGCTGAGATGCTTAAGGTATCGACTAGCAACGAGTCTGGTGGTGAGCTGGGGTCCATTGTGGAACAACCCCAAAGCAAGAGGGTTATTATTATCGATGACTTTTTGCTCCTGACTAATGCCCGGCCGATAGCCAAAGATACTGAGGCGTTTCAGGCGATTCCCTGCCTCTCCGGTCATGGTGGATATAGAGAAATAAATGAGGAAGGCCAAAGCAAAAGCGACAATTGCTTTATTTTTTTTGGAGGCAAAAAAGGCCTTGAATTGATCGCGAGATTCCGACCAATTAAGAAGAATGGGAAGCAACAAAACCAGAGGAGTAAAAAGTTTTGCCGCTTGGTAAGTAATGAAGGTCAGAAGAGCCAAGATGATGGAGTAAGTCAGGAATTTACCGGATCGAATAAAGACCAGGAGAAAATATAAGGAGAAGAGGAGTAAAGTGGCGAAGATATTGGTTTCCCAGGCACCTCGGCTAAAGTGAATATGCCACGGCATGAGAGCCAGAAAGAGGGCGGGAAAGCTACCGAGTGGAGTATTATTTTTACTGGATTGCCGCGCTACCGCCACGGCGGGTAGGTCGCTCGCAATGACGGAGGAAAATAGTTCATTTGTCAAAAGAAAGATGCCATAAATAGCTAAAATGCCGGCGAGGGCACTCGGGAGACGAGTAGCAAACTCGGTAAGACCAAGAACTGCGATGGGTGGAAT
>CAZUFH010000075.1:0-1222 GCA_964618885.1 uncultured Pseudomonadales bacterium | reverse complement strand
GAGGTAGACGTATAGACCAGGCTTGTAATCACCAAAACTTTTGAAAACCAGAGGCAGGAAAGCTCCGAACTCGTCTCTGCCTGTCTTGATAATAGAGTAAGCGTTGTAGCCGAGAGCCGCTTCGTCCCAAGTGAGGGCATTCGGCAGAGACCCAAGCTGATAGAGACGAAGGATTGAGCCGAGTAGTAGAGCAATGATTAAGAGCCAGTATTTTTTCATGGCAGTTCGATAATCTTAAAGGCGGTCGAGCCATCTAAAAAGTTTATCGTCTTGAGGACATTGGCCCCGGCCGGAAGATTGTCCGGAGAAGCGACCAAGAGACTCTTGGTGGTAGACACTTCGCCACCACTCTCAAGCGGTAGGGTGGAAAGCTTGGTTGCAGGGACTTGCCAGTCATTAATAAAGTAGACCTCGCCGATTTTATCGGTCCAGAACCAGCCAGATTTTTCAAAACGGACATTATCCCCTCCTGGCTGAAGTTTCTTGGGATCAAGCTTATTGAAGAAAGCGTAGAAGATATGGGGCTCGCCATATCGCTTGGAAATAAAGATTTTGTTAAAATTCTTTTGCGTATTGAGATATTCAAAGACTTCGCGGTAGCCATACATCCAGGACTCGGAATAAACTTTGGGGTAGAGCGTCAGATAATTATTGAGATAAATACCAAAGTTTAGAGCAATAAGTAGGATGACTGTGACGGTTGCGAATCGCTTCACGCTGGAAGAAAAATGGATTAGGACAAATAGGAGACCCAGACTAGCGATGATGACAATGGCAGGAATCATTGGGTTGGGGCGTAGGGCTTGTGGTGGATCGACCGTCAGAGCTGAAGCGATCGGCGAGAGTAGTAGCCAAGCTAAGAGAAATAAGTGAGACTTTTCACCCGGGTTTTTCAAGAGATAAAATAAGCCGATTAAAAATAAGACCATGACCGGAAAACCAAGCAGATTGGCTCCCGGGATAGCAAACTGGGACTGTGCTCCCCTACTTTGATTGAAGAAAGACGGAGTGAAGTACTCGAAGTAGTTATTGATAAAGGTTTGGACAAAATAAACTGGACGATTGAAAACGAATTTAGCGACTATTGGTGGGAGGCCGCTTTCGATTCTTTTTTGGCCCAGAGTGTAAGCAGTAGACTCGGTAATAATGTTTAGCTTGCTGTAGCGGGCGGTACCGACCCCGGTAAAGATCTGAAAGGCCACAATGGTGGCAAAAAAGGCGA
>CAZUFH010000074.1:0-5250 GCA_964618885.1 uncultured Pseudomonadales bacterium | reverse complement strand
TACTAGACATCACTTCGGAGACGACACGAATTGTGTAAGGAAAAACGTCGGTGGAAGGAAGCATGGGAACTAAAGCTCTTTCAGCCAGAGCGCCGTGACCAATTTCGCGACGGCCAGTACCAGGGCGACCAGTTTCACCGGAAGCGAAACCAGGCATGTTGTAGTGGTGCATGTAGCGTCTGATCTCTTCACCTTTCATGCCATCGATGGTCATAGCGCGAGCAGGAGAGGCCAGAGTCACAACGGAAAGAACGTGAGTGAGGCCTCGCTGGAAGAAAGCTGAGCCGTGAGTGCGGGGAAGTAAACCCACTTCGATATTGATCTGGCGAATCTCTTCGATTTCACGACCATCAGCACGAATATTTTTATCAAGGATTTGAGATCTGGCCAGGTCTCTTAGCATGCCATCGGCCACTTCAATGATCTGATTGGGATTTATATCCGGGTACTTGGCAGAGATGGCGGCAGTAATTTCAGAAACTGGAGTACCGGTTTTTTTGGCTTCGTTCACCAAGATTTCCTCGACGTTTTTAAATTCATCTTTGACGATTTTTTCCACGGCAGGATCGACGCCAGCTACGATAATCTCACGTTTCTTTTTGCCAATTTCTTTGGCAAATTTTTCAATGGCACTAGCAATATTGTCTACCTGAGTTTGAGCGAACTTCAAAGCACCGATCATTTTCTCTTCGGTAACTTCATTTGCACCAGACTCGACCATGGAAATACCACCCTTGGGACCGGAGATAACCAGATCTAAGGGAGAGATCAGCTTTTGTTCGACGGTGGGATTAATTATGTATTCGCCATTGGCGTCCATACCAACACGGACAGCGCCGACAGGGCCAGCCCAAGGATAATCGGAAATGGAAACAGCGGCAGAGGCGGCGATAATGGCCAGGATTTCTGGTTCTTCGGAGCCGTCGTAGGAAAGAGGTGAGACCATGATCTGGACCTCATTTCGAGAGCCCTGATCAAAAAGGGGTCGAAGGGAGCGATCGATGACACGGCCGGTAAGAATTTCATTTTCGGATGGTCGGCCTTCACGCTTGATAAAACGACTGGAGCTGATGACACCGCCGGCATAGAGTTTCTCCTGATACTCTAAAGACAGAGGAAAGTAATCAATTCCTTCTTTGATTTTTTTGGAAGCGACTACCGAAGCAACGACAATGGTGTCGCCACAGCGAACGGTCACAGAACCTGAGGCCTGGGCGCCAAAGCGGCCGGTCTCGATAGTAATAGTTTTACCATTGAGAACAATGGTGGTGGATGGATAGGTCATACCCGAGTCCTTTCTTTTTTAAAAGTTGGCTCACCGCAGGTCTTGAGAAGAAAAGAGAGAGAACCGCTCGGATTTGCTCTTTTTACTCCTCAATGACTTGATGTCCCACCTAGATGGGAGACACTTACTGGGCTGAGCGCAGCTGGCTAGTAATATTTAGAGACTTAGTGATGTCGAGATAGTCGGTCGGGTTGGACTTGCTTAGGTAGGTCAAGAGACGTCGGCGCTTGGAGATAATCTTCAGGAGACCTCGACGGGAGTGATTGTCCTTTTTGTGGACTTTTAGGTGGTTCGTGAGCTCCTCGATCTGTGAGGAAAGTAAAGCAATTTGGACACGGGGTGAACCAGTATCTTTGGTGCTAGCTGCAAACTTCTTTATGATGTCGATTTTGGTGTCGGGTTTTAGAGCCATATCAAGTTGGTATTGTAGCAGAAAGATCCAGTTTTGCCAACAGGCACGTGAATGGAGTGAGATTGCCACTCCCGCCGCTCGGCGGGATCGCAAGGACGATTAGAGGTCGGCGGCGCGGAAGATCTTGGGCTTGGTCCAGTCTTGAGGCACAGAGAAGCTCTCCAGCTGTTTGGACTGATCTGTGGAGTGAGATTGCCACGTCGGAGTACCTCCTCGAAATGACGAGGGGTCAGGCTGAGAATTTTCTTCCGGGGGGAGAGGGATGTCTTCGTCGACAGGGGTGGAGGGAGATCCCTCGACTGCCCCCGGATCCTGGTCCGGGGCTAAAGGCAAACCCGGAATGACATAGGGGGCGGAGGGGGCTTCGAAGTAGGCGGGCTGGGAGAACTTGGGAACAAAAGCTTGTTGGTTCGGCAAACGGGCGCCATGCCTCATCAAAAACGAAATCGAGGAGAAAGTGTTGGCCGTCATCCGGGCACTGGTCAGGTTTTTGGTTTCGCCATAGATAGAAGTAAGTAAGTTTTTGGCGGCATCCGCGGAGGGCTTAATGTCAGTTTTTTCTAATAGCTCAGTCACTAGCTCGGAAAAGGAGTTAAAGGTTTGATGAAACAGATTGGGGGTGAAAGAAGCAGGACGGGGGGAGATATTGAGACTCAGGATTTTGGCTTCATCTAAAAAAGCTTTTTCGTCGGCGTAGATTTTCCCCAACTCTTCGAGAGAGTTGATACCAAAAGTGATGACTAAGTCGGAGGTAGCCCCAGAGTAAGAATATTTAACATTGCTCACATCAGGGATGGGAGCACCGGTCTTGGGCTTAATCATCAGATAAAACTTGCCATCCGGCCGGACGTCATAATCAACTTTTTCAAGGTCATCCTCCTGATAGTCAAAAGAAATGATGAGATTCTTGGCGCCAATACTATCGACAATTTCTCCGGCACCAAGAAGTTTCGGATCAACGTGGACTTCCGTGCCGCAGCCAATTTGAGATTTTTTACCAGCGGAGATGAGAGAGAGGTGAAGGCTTAGTCCGGCTGAGACCATGTCGGACGACGGATCACCCGGTAAAGCAATAATGATTGAAGTGGCGAAATCGAGAAGTTTTTTGATGGAAGCTAGCTGATTTTGATCATCCATACCTAGGATTCTACAGCAGTTGCCGTAATTGTGTCACCGGGTTTTAGATCCATCTTGGGAGTGAGAACCAAACCAAACTCTTGATCTTTTTTGACCTCATCGACGTTAGCTTTACCTACCTGGATTGAAGAAACACGGGAGGTCTGTATCTGGTCGTGAAGTTTGATCTTACCGGAGGTGACCATACAACCATAAACGATAGTGCCGCCAAAGTTAAATACTTTGAGAACGGTGGCTTGGCCGGTTTCAATAATTTTTGGTCCTTGAGCGATGGTCTTTTTTAATTGGAGCTCCTTTAAATAATCAAAGAGCTGATAAATAATGCGGAAGTTGGTGAACTTGACTTTTTCAATTTCGGCCAACCTGGCGACGTTGCTACCAATGCGCACATTGAAGCCAAGAATTTCGGCATTAGCGGCATAGGCTGTTTGAATGTCATTGTCGGTAATGTTCCCGACGGAAGAAGCGACGATGTTAGCCTGATCCTTGATAGATCCCAGAACTGCCTCAAGAGAGCCTTGAACATCGGCTTTAAGAACGATGGTGGGCTTGTCTGTGTCGAGAGGATTTATTGTTTCCTGGATTGCCGCGTCGACTTCGTCTCCTCGCAATGACGAAAGATTGGTGACGATGTCGCCCACACTAGGAACGGCGGACAGACCAATGACTTGAAAAGGAGTCGAAGGAGTGGCCGAGATTATTGATTTCCCGGTGTAATCGATCATCGAGCGGATTTTGCCAATATTTTTCTTGACCAAAAACAAGTTGTCATTTTTTTTGAAAATACCTTGCTTGACTAAAAGGGTGGCGAGCGGACCAATCTGAGGATGCATGGATGATTCGATCACGAGAGCGGTGGCGGGAGATGCCTCTGAATTGTCTTTCAGTTCTTCGAGTTCTGCGAGGAGCAGTATGACTTCCAGAAGATCATCTACTCCGGCCCCGGTTTTGGCCGAAATATTGACAAAAGGTACGTTTCCGCCATATCCCTCCAGGTAGACATTGTTGTTCGCCAGATCGGTTTTGACCCTTTCTGGATTGACTCCTGGTAAATCTACCTTGTTGATTGCAACAGCAAAAGGAATACCGACCGATTTAATGTGTTCAATGGATTCGATGGTTTGGGGCATGACGGAGTCGTCGGCAGCGACGACTAGGATAGCGACATCGGCGGCGGCTCCACCACGACGACGCATAGCTGAAAAAGCGGCATGACCGGGGGTGTCGATAAAAGTGATTTTTTTACCTTTGTACTCGATCTGATAGGCACCAATGGCCTGAGTAATACCGCCAATTTCTCCGGCGGCGACTTGAGCATGGCGAATGTGATCTAAAAGCGAGGTTTTACCATGATCGACATGACCAAGGATCGTCACCACGGGTGGTCTGTCCTCCCCGGCGGTCGGGGTGGTCATATTTTTTTCTGGCATAGGATTTAATTAGCTTTTATATGAGGCAAGCTGGACTTTGATTTTTTCGAGGCTCTTGGGGCCAATGCCTTTTACCGAGTCCAGTTTGTCTGCAGTCAAGTCTTCGATGTGGGTGAGGCCAGCTTCGACCAAGATGTTTCTGGCTTTGGTATCCAAACCAAGCTGGTCGATCTCAAATTCCTCTGTGCCGGTAGCGACAATAGCCGATTCCGGAGATGCTTCGTCGGAGATTATGCGGAGCTTGGAGCCGGTGAGCTTGGCAGCCAGTTTCACATTTTGACCACCACGGCCAATAGCCAGAGAAAGCTGATCTGAAGGAACAGTGACCGTAGTCTCACCGGAGTGTTTGTCAAAAGAAATATTGACACCTTCGGCGGGAGCGAGAGCGGACTTAATGAACTTATCTTTTTCTTCTGAGTACTGAATGATATCGATTTTTTCATTATTTAGGTCGTTGATGACTGCTTGTACACGGACGCCTTTTTGACCCACACATGAACCGACCGGGTCGACACCCGGCTGGGTGGATTCAACGGCTACTTTGGAGCGGGAACCAGGCTCACGGGCGATAGCCTTGATGACAACTGCCCCAGAACTAACCTCAGGGACTTCTCTTTGGAAAAGACCGGCCAAAAGGCGATCGTCGGAGCGGGAAACAATAATTTGCTTGCCTTTGATAGTCTCGGTAATTTCTTTGAGGTAGACACTGACACGAGAGTTCAGGCGGTAATACTCGGTGTGAACTTGTTCTTCAGGTGGCATGACGGCTTGACCACGGCCAAGATCGATCACGACATTTCTGCCATCCATTCGCTGGACCATGCCGGTCATGACTTCACCCAGATGCTCCTGATAATCGGCCAAGACAGCGTCTCTTTCGGCTTCTCTAATGGTTTGCAAAATGACTTGTTTGGCAGCTTGGGCGGCAATGCGACCAAAACCGGGAGGAGTGATGTCTTTGAGATCCTTCTTTTTGGCGTCTTCCT
>CAZUFH010000073.1:0-5461 GCA_964618885.1 uncultured Pseudomonadales bacterium | reverse complement strand
CCAGCACGAATGTTTAGCTTGATGCTCGCCAATTGAATTTTGGACTCTTCAAGAGTAGTAATGGGTGTGGCGGTCTTAGTTTTAGGCATTTTCTTTTTCTACTAGTTTGGTTTTAACGGAGAACTTGTGTCCGGCCAGGCGAATGGCTTCGGCGGCCACCTCTCGGGTAACTCCGGAGAGTTCCATGAGAATTTGACCGGGTTTGACCACGGCGACATAACCTGAAACGTCGGACTTGCCGGAACCCATACGGGCACCTGGAGTTTTGTGACCAATCGGCTTATGAGGGAAGACACGAAGGAAGAACTTACCCACACGCTTGGTATGGTGAGTGATGGTGCGGCGGGCAGACTCGATTTCATTGGCCGAGAGCCAGCCACATTCAAGGGCTTTGACACCGAAGTCTCCATAAGAGAGCTCAGTAGTGCGTGTGGCCACGCCACCCATGCTGCCTCTAAATTCTTTTCTATATTTGCGTCTGGCTGGTTGTAACATGTTAGTTCTTGGTTCTTGGTTATTGGTTATTAGTTAGCTGATGATGTCGCCTGAATAAATCCAAACTTTGATGCCTACATAGCCGGAGCGGGTCAGGGCTTTTTTCTCGACATAATCAATGTTGGCACGGAGGGTTTGGGTAGGGATACGACCCTGCTTAAATTTTTCGACACGGGCGATTTCGGCTCCATCGATACGGCCGGCAAAAACGAGCTTGACACCCTTAGCCCCAGCGGCCATGACTTTTTCAATGGCTTGGTTCGCGGCGCGACGGAAGGGGTAGCGGTGTTCCAGCTGGTTCGCTAGTCTATCGGCGATAATAGCAGAGTTCATTTCCGGATTTTTGATCTCCATGGGGTGCAAGTTGATCTTGACGGCGTTCTTGGCTTTGGGATTGATATGGAGCAACTTTTCAAGATCTTTTTTGAGGATTTCCAAGGAAGAACCACCACGACCAATGACGACACCAGGGCGGGCAACATTCATAAAAATATCCACGTTTGATCTCGATACTGGTAATACCGGCCAGCTTAAGCTTGTCTTCGATAAAGCGTCTGATTTTGTTGTCTTCCAAGACGTACTTGGCATAGTTTCTGAAGCCCGCATACCAAATGGATTTGGTGGGGAAGATGATGCCGGTTCTGAAAGCAATTGGATTAACTTTTTTTCCCATGTTATTTAGATTTTTTGGTAGACTTGGCAACTTTTTTAACTACTTCTTTGGTCTTGGTGACGGAGATTGCCGCGTCGCTTTCGCTCCTCGCAATGACAGAAGGTGCTTTGGCGACTGATTTAGAAGTGGCAGAGAGTGGAGAAAGAACTCGAAGGTAGAGAGTCAGGTGTGAGGTAGTACGCTCGTAAGGCTTGGTCTTGCCACGACCACCAATGTGAGCGCGCTTGAGGACGCGACCTTTGGTAGCAAAAGCAGAATCAATAACTAGTCTGTCCGGAGAAGCTTGAAACTGAGAGACGGCATTCCCAACGGCCTGTTTAACCAATTGAAGTATAGGTTCGGCCGCGCGTTTCGGGATAACGGAGAGCTGCTTGATGGCCAGAAGGGCAGGGCGGCCAACGATAGCCTTGAGAACCAGATTGGTTTTCCGAGGTGAGGACAAAGCGTGACTGGCTTTGGCGATGACGAGTTGTTTGGTTGCTTGAGTGGCCATATATTTTAAGTCTTAGAAAGAGTTCGCTTAACAATACGTCCATGTCCGCGGAAGTTTCTCGTGAGAGAGAACTCACCTAGGCGATGACCGACCATGTCTTCGGTAATGAAAACTTCTTTGAAGAGTTTGCCGTTGTGAACAGCGAAGGTGTAGCCCACGAACTCTGGTGGGATCTGAGAAGCCCGAGCCCAAGTTTTGATAGGCTCCTTCTTACCGAGGGCTTTGAGACGCTCGATCTTGACGATGAGGCCTTCGTCGACGTATGGTCCTTTGATTGAACTTCTAGACATGTTATTTTTTACTTGACATTACGACGTTTGATAATAAGTTTGTTACTGAACTTCTTGCGGTCTCGAGTACGCTTACCGAGAGTTCTCTTACCCCAAGGAGATTTAGGAGATTTCATACCGATACCGGAGCGACCTTCTCCTCCACCGTGTGGGTGAGAACGAGGATCCTGGGCGACACCTCTCACGGTCGGTCTGACACCCATGTGGCGCTTGCGACCGGCTTTGCCAAGAATTTCTTCTTTGTGATGAGGATTGCTGAGAGCACCGATGGTGGCTTTGCAACGACCATCGAACATGCGGATTTCACCGGAGGGGAGCTTGACCACCACATGATTGCCTTCTTTACTCTGGACAGTGGCGGTATTGCCGGCACTTCGCACCATTTGGGCGCCTTTACCGGGAGTGATTTCCAGACAGTGGATCTCGATACCAATAGGAATATTCTTCATGGGAAGACAGTTGCCGACTTTGATTTCAGCAGTCTCGGAAGACGTGACAATGTCCCCCACTTTGAGGTCATGAGGAGCAAGGATGTAGTCCTTGGCTCCACTGACATAAACTAAAAGGGCGATATCAGCGGTGCGATTGGGATCGTACTGGATAGAGTCAACCTTGGCAGAAAGCTCGATGTTTCTTTTCCAATCGATGTGACGGAGAAAGCGCTTTTCACGACCACCTTGATGACGAACTGTTATTTTACCAGAAAAGTTACGTCCGGAGGACTTGGGATTTAATTTGAGAAGACTTTTTTGTGGTTTCATATACTTTTAGGACTTGAGCGAATTAAAAATCTCGAAAGTTTGACCTTTTTTGATCTGGATAATGGCTTTTTTACTGACTGGCAGAGAAATGTGCCGGCCGGTCTTTTTGGATTTTATCTTGCGAGCGGCGTGCTTGACTGTGTTGATAGAGACGACGTTGACCTTGAAGAGATCTTCGATGGCTTTCTTGATCTGGTACTTGCTAGCGGCAGGATCGACCAGAAAGACATACTTATCTAGAGCGGCCAAAGAGTAACTTTTCTCGGTGACTACGGGCTTCAGGATGGTGTTTTGGTGAATTAATGGAGTAGACATATTAGGCGAGTTTTAAACGGGTAACTAAGTGTTTGTAAGCTGATTCAGTGAGGTAGACTTTGGGCGAAGTGGCCGTATTGAAGGCGTTGAGGCGTCTGGCCGAAAGAATGGTGATGTTACTGAGATTGGAAATCGCTTTGAGAAGACCTTGAGTCTCGGAAAAGAAAACGAAGGCGGCTTTGTCTGTTCCCAAAACTTTTTGAGCGGACTTGGTAGAAGACTCTTTAATCTCGGAAGCATCGACAAAAGCGAGACGGTTTTCCTTTTGGTAGAGAGTTAAGACACCTGCCAGAGCTTGAGTTTTCATCTTTTGGTTCAGAGACTTAGGGGCCGACTTTAGACCTGTGGGGCCGAAAGGCACACCTCCGCCGACATAAATGGGGGCAGATTTGGCACCGTGGCGGGCATTACCGGTACCTTTTTGTTTGTAAACCTTTTTCTTGGTAGCGTTGATTTCACCACGAGTCTTGGTTTTGGAAACACCCCGGTGGCTATTTTCCTGATAGACGTGAATTGCCTGAGTAATGAGAGACGGTTTGACTTCGACAGAGAAGACAGAAAAATCCGGCTGGCTAGTGGTAGTGGAGGTCGTTTTTTTAGTAGCCATAGTAATTAAACAGATTGCTTAGTAATGGTAATCAAAGCTAAAGCTCCACGACCACCGGAGATGCAGCCTGTAACTTGAAGAAGGCCGGTAGCAGCATCGAAGGAGTGAATTTTAAGATTGCGGACGGAAGTATTGGTATTGCCCATATGACCAGCCATGTGCTTACCGGGAAGGACGCGACCAGGAGTGGTACCGCGACCAATAGAGCCAGGAGCACGACCACGGTCGGACTGACCATGAGTACGAGGACCACCGTGCATACCCCAGCGTTTCATGACACCGGCGGTGCCTTTACCTTTGGAAGCAGCCATAACAGAAATGGTGGTACCAGGAACTAGGATTTCCGCAAGATTTATTTCTGATTTTGGCTCCAGAACCTCGGCGGTTTGAATCTCGTGAGTCTTTTTGGGACCAACTGACAGGACTAGAGCGGAGTAACCATCTTTCTCGACGGTTTTATTTCTAACAACCACGTGAGGAGCCACCGTGAGGACGGTCAAGGGGATCCGCTTACCTTCTCTGAAGGTCTGAGTCATGCTCTTTTTGTTTGCGTATACTTGATTTAACATGTTTTTAGTAAAAATCCACCTGCGGGCAGGCAGATTTTTTGGTTTTAATATTTTTGACGCTTAAATTACATCTTAATTTCGATGCCGACACCGGCGGGGAGATCGAGATGTTGGAGAGAGTCAATAGTTTTATTGGTTGGGTTCACGATGTCGATGAGCCTCTTGTGAGTCAAGATGGCGAACTGCTCGCGAGCATCTTTATCCGTATGAGGGGAAGACGTAACCACAATTACCTTCTTTTTGGTGGGTAGCGGGACGGGACCAACCACCTGGGCGCCGGAAACTAAAGCGGCCTGAATAATTTTTTTGGCGGCTTCGTCGATGACTCGGTGGTCAAAAGACTTGAGTTTGACGCGAATGCGTGGTTGGTCTGTCATTTTTAAAGAAGAATAAAAGTGCTAATTAACGGAGTCTTAAGCAATAACTTTGGTAATAACTCCAGCTCCGACAGTGAGACCACCTTCGCGAATAGCGAATTTCTGGCCATCAGTCATAGCAATGGGCTGAATGAGTTCGACGGTCATCTTGGCGTTGTCTCCTGGCATGATCATCTCAACACCTTCGGCGAGCTTCACTTCTCCGGTAACGTCAGTGGTACGGATAAAGAACTGAGGCTTGTAACCAGTGAACATCGGAGAACCAGTCTTGGCGAGGACTTGTCCTCTTTGGACATCGTCTTTTTCAATACCGCGGAGAAGAAGACCAACATTGTCACCAGCTTGGCCTTGCTCGAGCTGTTGGTGGAACATTTCAACTCCAGTAACAACAGATTTGGCGGTAGCTTTGATACCGACGATCTCGATTTCTTCACCAACCTTGATGACACCAGTCTCGATACGTCCGGTAACGACAGTGCCGCGACCTTTGATAGAGAAAACGTCTTCGACAGGCATAAGGAAAGGTTTGTCGAGCTCACGAGTGGGAGTGGGGATCCAAGTGTCGACGGCGTCCATGAGCTTCATGATGTCAGCTTGAGCATCCTTGTCGCCTTCAAGAGCTTTGAGAGCAGAAACGCGGATGATCGGAGTATCTTCTTCGAAGCCGTATTTGACCAATTTCTCACGGATTTCCATCTCAACGAGCTCAATGAGCTCAGGGTCGGAAACGGCGTCACATTTGTTAAGAGCTACGACTAGACGAGGAACGTTTACTTGATTCGCAAGCAGAAGATGCTCATTGGTCTGAGGCATAGGACCATCGGTAGCAGCGACGACCAAGATAGCACCGTCCATCTGAGCGGCACCAGTGATCATGTTCT
>CAZUFH010000072.1:776-5569 GCA_964618885.1 uncultured Pseudomonadales bacterium | reverse complement strand
TCACCGTTCTAGCTTGTAGTACTAATAATGGTCTTGTGGCCCGTGAGTATTCATTTAGCCTGGATTTACTAGTCAGATCGTAATTACGTCAGCACCTTGGCAACAAATTCGGCAGGTGTCTGTAAGTTTAAACTTAAGTGTAAACGATGATGGTTGTAATATTTTAAATATCTCTTTAGTTCTCTTTGAATGGTCTGTTCTGTCGGATTTTTGCCTCTGAAACACTCGTCTTGCAGGCTACGGTTAAATCTTTCAATATGAGCATTGTCATTTGGTTTTCTGATGCGGGAATGTCTAAGTGCTACACTGGCTCTTCCCAGTTCTGCCTGAAAACCATCTCTGAACTCCAAACCATTGTCAGTTTGTAACATACTGAATCTGAAGCCAAAGGTTTTTTGAGCCTTCATTACCACACCAAAACTGTATTTCTGTAAAAGATGGTCGTGATACTCAGCGTAAGCCAAGCGAGTAAAGGTGTCAATCAAAGTGTAAATGTAGAAACGGGTGTAGTCAGGCCTCACAATGTGGATGGTATCCACTTGTACCAAGTCTCCGGGAGAGAGTGAAGCTGGTCTTGGTAATGGTGTGTACCATTTAGCTTGTTTCTTCTTTCTAGTTAGCTTCTCTCGTCTCAGTGTCCTCTCAACCGAAGAAAGACTTACGGACACACCCTCACGCTTTAGGTGCTCATGAATGACTGGAGCACATCTGCCTCGTAGTTTTTCTCTGAGTTCAATGATCCGGGAGACAATCTCCGGCTTCAATTCGTTTGGGTGGTGATGGGGTGCAGATGACAAAGTCCACAGGTAAGTATTGCCATTGAGATGGCGTTTCTTGGCTTTTTGAAGCCATTTCCAAACAGTGGATCGGTGTACTCCGTACTTAACAGCGGCCTGGGAAATGGTTAATCTTCCCCAGACAACATCATTTCGTGCCTTCATCCTTGCATTGGGAGCAAAAGGATTGCTAGTATATGGCATAGGTAGGTGTCTAATTACTAAAGTTGTTTCAAACTTAGTCTGACACCTACCTTTTGGTTAGGTCAACCTGTTGACAAGCTTCTGACGTATTGCGCAGATATCCTATATTATGCTATAATGTCTAATTATGGAACGACTATTAGGACAGCAAACGGAAGAAAATAGGTTCAAAAGCAAGCTAATTGAGCTATCTGGGCCAGAGATTCTTTCCAGGGTAGAGTTAAGCCACGTTATGTTAAAGCCTGAAGCTCTGGCCGAGCTAGATAAAGACCCTGAAATTCGGGCTGCGGTATTGGAAAAACTCTTCCAAGCACTTAGTCTTTTGGAGTTAAATGTCATGTGGACTGGTAGGTCTACACTCTCAGTATCAGTTTTCCAACAAATATATCGACAAGAGATTTCTAAAGGTATTATCCACGATAATGAAATACTACGCCTAAGTGAAAGTGATACGTTCCACATGATAGTCAAAGGTGTTGATGCGGTTAAGAAGACCCATAAAATTAAGGGGCGTTTCTGTTGTGATCACATCACGTGTCCACATTGCTCCATTCAAATTAACAATGTCAACTTGGAATCCGTTTTTAATGATAAAAATATCAAATCGAATAGTTGGTGGGGATCAGGCTGCGGAATTAGAGGTTTTTTAGCAAGATCTGGTATAGTAAAACCTGACGAAGGAATTGATTACTTTACAGTTTATAACTGGGTACATTCACCAGACCCGGATCAGCATTATGCCGTATCAGCAGTTGTTGACGCAGTCAACAGTGGTTCTCTTAAATAGATCAATCTTGTAATTAGAGTAAATTCTTCATCCGTAAATAATCGATTAGTTTATTTTTGGCAGATACCGGAACAAGAGGGAGTCTATTAACTTCGTCTATATTTACCCATACCGGATCATCTTTATAATCTTTTTTTTGAACTACCGGTATTTGTGGTTCAGATTGACCATCCGTTTTAAATTCACATACTACAAAGTGATTTAAACTATTGACCTTTTTGTCTACATCACGGAATGCTTCCCCCGTAGATACAATTTCCACATTGGAGTCTTCGGGCAACCACCTCTTAATTGCTGATTCGACAGGTTCATCCTCCCTTATAGTCTCCCCTGGAAAACCCCAATAATCATTTTCTGAAAAAATTCTGTGTATAAGCAAAACCTTACCTTCGTTTAAGAAAATTGCGGATGCTCTTTCGGTGTTTTCAGAATAATAAAATGGATCTACCCAAATCAAATTTCCGTCTCTTTTTTTTACAAAATTCTTGGTATTAATTGTGGAGTCAAACCAGTTCTTATAATCAATTTTTATATTCCTCCACAAAAGAATTCCTTTGGCTTTTTGACCGGCTATATATCCGGTCAACAGTTCTTCAAGTTTTGTAAATTTTCTAAAATCACCTTGTGATGGCTCTTCTCCCTCTTCGAATTTAACAAGAGAAAACTGTCCTGAAGCAATCAAAAATGCCTGCATTTGTATGCCAAATTTTTCTAATTGTTCCTTTAGATCGACAGTGACAGACTGTGTTTGCAGCATCTCGTTGATATAGGGTTGCGTAGAATTAAAGCCACCCTCTGGAAAATTATCCCTAAATCTTTTTATTATGTATTTGACACCATCTATTTCAAGTTTATAAACATCGGATTGGCCCCCGGTTGACATATAACTAACCTCTCCGCCGTTTTTAAGTCTATAAGTACGGTTGATCAGATCTCCACCAGGTGTCTTCGTATTTATACTACCAAGCACATCACTGATGTCTTGAAGCACATGTGAATGATTTTTAATAAACTCCTCACCGTCTTTCGATAAGAGTAATGAGCTTTTTGTGGTCTGTTTTTCTCTATCGAAATAAGCAAGCGTAGGTGAAGAAAATAACCTATTTCCAAAACGATCTCTACCATTATCTGTGGGGTTAAAGTGAAATATATTTGCCTCACCTGAACTAAACAATCTATCATTGGCAAAGCTACTTGAGGGCTTTTCTTTCATTATCAAAATTGTATCTTATTTTGATAGCTTCATGGAATACAAGGTTTACTATGTATACCCCTCATCCTAAACAATGCAGTTTTTGTAATTTGATTTTTGTTTAGAATCATGGTCTCTTAAACAATACAAACCAGAACTTGATTCTTTACTGACCGATAACTTCCAGACTTTATCAGACCTAAACCTGCAATCTTAAGTTGAAGGGGTATATTCTTTGGCGAGCGTAAGAAGGACTGGTGGAGTGGGTAGCCTGTAGTGAGAGGTAGCGGTATACATTGGATGTGTATTTTGAGCCCAAGCCAGGTGTGTAATGGCTGCGTACAATACCCCATAGCTTGACTATCAGGATAAACCGTGGTATGCTATGGGAGTAAGAATGTCGGTTTTGCAAACTAAAAAAGGTTCAAAAAACTGCACAAGGAGGCAGAAAAAATGAACAAAAAAATCATGTACGCGGTTGTTTTGATCGTCATTCTACTTCTGGTGGCGATATCTGTCTCCAATGTAGAAGCGGGCGAAAAAAGAGGGGTCTCGTCGGGAAATCCGATAGAACTACCCTCCAGCTCGACTGTCGTAGTAACACCGCAATCGGACTATGTGCCAGGACAACCAGCACAGGCCTCCTTTGACGTTTTGGTCACTGGAGAAGTGTTGAGTAAAGACGGAGTCCAGTTCACTCGCATTGACTTGAGTCAGCTGGTCGACTATCAGCTGACAAGCGGCGAAATCTTTGCCTACGTTATCTCCTCAAGTCGCAGCGATGGAGCGACAGTCATTTCGTATGACCTCTTCCACAACGCGGATGTGGCTGGATACTACGCCACGAAAGAAGGTCAGCTAAATCTGTTTTTGGTAACTGGAGATGAGTCTCAGGCGAAGGCCAACTTATCCAAGTGGTGCAAATCTGATCCAAGAGTTTGCATCACTTCTTTGCCTTAGTTTATTTTCATCTAAATCCTCTCCCAATTTATCGGGGGAGGTTTTTTATGGGGACTTTTGTTTAGGAAAGTTTGTCAATTTGACAGAGTTATCGGAGATGATTAAACTTCGAGAATGGATATATATAATGATACTGAGGCAGAAGCGTCTCGTGATAACACAGAGGTAAGGGGTAAAGCGCAAGAAGTTATCGGTCAATGGGCTAGTGCTTTGACACTAACTAATAAAGATTGGCGTAGACAAGTAAGAAATAAGGCTAACACTTTTAATGATGAAAAGATCGATAGTATTGATCCATCGAGTAATATAGATTTTTGGGTAAAGTATGGGGTCAGATATTGGAGTGACCTAAAGGGGGTTGTACTGGGAAAAAAGAGATACTCAATGAATAGAGAACGGATAGAGGTTTCGAGCGAAATGGCTAGAAATGCAGCCAAAAAAATGGAAAAAGGGAACGAGTTTGAGCAACTATCTACGGCTGAACAGTTGTCGATGCTAGTGTTAACGAAAGCAAAAATTCTGGCGATCGAAGAAGAAGCTGAGAATGTTTATCCCGGTCTAGAGTCAATGTTTAAAAATCGCTTGAGTGAAATAGATGCAGTCCTCACAAAGATGCTTGTGGACAATACAAGTGTCTTTGATATCAACAGGAAATTTGATTTGTCTAGAGTCTTGCCTTCGGGGAAACGGTCAGTGCCTTCGTTGGTAGCACTTGGAGGAACTTTACTTGCAGCGTGTGCACCTGCTCCAGTCACGATACCCCCAGTGCTTATTGAGCAACCACCTAATATGGTGTCTGTAGAAAATATAGATGCACCGCCCTCTGTGAGCCATGTCGAGGAGCTGATTGCATCTGGTGGAACAAGTATAGTGG
>CAZUFH010000072.1:0-766 GCA_964618885.1 uncultured Pseudomonadales bacterium | reverse complement strand
TGTTCCGGACACTTCGAATATAATTGCATCATTTGAGACGATTGTTTCTGAAATTGAGCTTTCGGGTAACGGAGTAGACTTTTCTCCGATTGATTTGGAGGCTATGAAGGAGTATCTTCTCAGACCAAACGAAAAGTTTGCATATCTTTCTAGAGCGGTAAAAGAAGGACAGACTGTGATCACTTTTGATACTTTCACGAATCCGGATGTGGCAAACTATGAAGCTACTAAAGAGGAAGATTTGAATTTCTTTTTGGTGAGTGGAGATGAAACTCAGGCAAAAAGAAATATGTCTAAGTGGTGTAAGTCTGGGGCGAATATCTGTATTGGATTTTCAGAAATTGAATAGATATAAAAACCGGATACAGAGATGTATCCGGTTTGTCGAGATTATTTTAAAATGGGTGACTCGTCGCAACGCGTATTTAGACTTCCTCTGGTAAGCTGAACAACGATTTCAAAGCCTTTGACTCCAAAGATCTGGGCTGTGTAGGGATTGTAAAAAGTGGCTAGATCGGTTTGGAATTTACTACCAAGTCCTAGATCAGCCTCAACGTAGTCAAGTATCAGGGCTACTTTGTCTGGGGTGAGAGCGGTTGCTTTGGCCTTCCTCTCCGCGTCAAGTCTGAGATCATCCTCGTTGATACCGGTAGGAAAAAGATAAGGTCCAAGATCTGGCCACAATCGTCTTTCATCAAGGCTTTTAATGGTATAGCTCCGATCTGTGGGGGGTGTTTGGCCTTCTGGAATCGGAGAGGGCGAGGTT
>CAZUFH010000071.1:2848-5771 GCA_964618885.1 uncultured Pseudomonadales bacterium | reverse complement strand
TGCCACGTCGGATTACCTCCTCGCAATGACAAATAGAGACCGACAAGGACTTCGGGCGACCACGGTGGATCGCCCCTACCGGGAATTCGGATGGCCATTGGAGGAACAGGTGATGTGGATAGAGGTGGTATTTTTGGGTAAATTGGGGGTTGTAAAAATGTGGATAAGTTGTGAGAATGAGCCAATGGACAGTGAGAAATTATGGCACAGTGTATGCGGGGAACTTGGGGTGGCGATGTCTCCACCTAGTTTTGGGGCATGGGTCAAACCTTGCTTTATTAGGTCGGTGACAGAAATTGATTCTTCAAGATTGCTCATAGAACTGGCTTCGCCTTCGGCTTATCATAGCCATACCGTAGAAAATAAGTTTTATAGCATTATCAAACAGGCGATGGAGAAAGTCACTCAAAAGAAATGTGACGTGGCTCTTGTAGTAGTAGAGTCGAAGAAAGAAATTAAAATTTCAAAAAAAGAGAGTAAGGTGGGTGAGGAGGGAGAGATAAACATGAGTCTTTTTGCTCCGCCTGAGGAGAATAAGCAAAACGGAACCAATTTAAATCCCCGTTATCTATTTGAGTCTTACATGGTGGGGAGCTCAAACCGCCTGGCCTTTGCCGCCGGAAAGGCAGTGGTTGATTATCCGGGGACACGACACAACCCCCTCTTTATTTACGGTGGAGTCGGAGTAGGGAAGACACACCTAATGCAAGCCATTGGACACGAGCTAGTCAAAAAAGGGGTCGGGAAGGTAGTTTGCATCACGAGTGAGCAATTTACAAATGACTTAGTGGTATCACTAAAATCCAAGATGACAGATGCCTTCAAAAGGAAGTATCGCCAAGTGGGAGCCTTGCTGGTAGATGATGTGCAGTTCTTCGGAGGTAAAGACTCGACCCAAGAGGAGTTCTTTCATACCTTCAATGAGCTAACGAACAAACAGGCCCAAATAATCATGACGAGTGACCGAAAACCCCAAGACATCGTAGGGCTGGAAGACAGACTGCGAAGCAGATTCTTGGGGGGCATGATGGTGGATATTGGTTTACCGGACTACGAAATGAGACTAGCTATCCTACGGCAGAGAGCTCTAGACATAAAAGCCGAAGTAGATGATGGAGCTTTTGAGCTGATGGCAAATAGTTTTCCTACCAATGCCCGTGAACTGGAAGGAAAATTTGTGCATTTGGCGGCGGCGGCCAGTATCGATGGGGGAATACTGACGAAGGAAATGGTACAGAAGGACTTGGGTTTACCTGCCAAATCAGTGAAAGAAATTAAGGTCAGACCAATCAAAGTGATCTCGACAGTGGCGAAGTACTTTGATTTTCGAAACAAAGATCTCTTGGGCACTAGCCGGAAGGCCGATCTGGTAGTGGCACGACACATTGCCATGTATATACTGAGAGACACTTTAAAGATAAATTTGACAGAAGTGGCGGAGCTCATGGGAGGAAGGGATCACACAACAGTGATGCATGCAGTCGAAAAAATGAAGAACGAAGTGGAAGTAAATACGGATATCAGGCGGAAAGTGATGGCCCTAACCCAGGCGTTATACACGTAGATATCCACAGGTTATCCACGCTCTGTGGAGAACTATCCAAAGTGTGAAGAAGTATTTATTTTTTCTTAAGCCGGTGGACAACTCTCGAAGTTATTCAGAAAAGTATCCACAGGAAGGGAGAGTTATTAGATATTGGTTGAGGGGAAGTTATTAGATATTTGACGAGAAAGACGGATGTAAGGGTCGAAAAAAGTTTAGTAACAAGAAATTTAGGCTGGAGCCGAAGCTGTTTCCCACTTATCCACCACCCCTATTACTATTAACTACTAATTTTATTTAAATAAATAATGTATTAATAATAAAAAAACGATAGTCATTCCTGACTTGATCAGGAATCCATGAGATTAATTCCTAATTCGGTATTTATTGAATGGATTCCCGCTTTCGCGGGAATGACGATGAGGGTTAGAAGGATGAGTGTGACGGAGTGAGATTCCTCCACTTCGGTCGGGATAACAAGGAATTTGGGTGGAGTGAGATTGCCACAGTCGCATAAGGCGACTTCGCAATGACGAATAATATGTATACAATAGGAAATTGAAATATGAAGATATCTGTTCAAGCTACCGACTTAAAAAAATACTTAGGAATTGTGAATAGGGGGATTGGATCCCGACCACAGCTGCCCATTCTTTCTGGGATGCTTCTTAAGGTGACGGCGGATGAAGTAAATCTCGTGTCAACTGATCTGGAAATAAGCTTTTGGATTCGATTGCCAGCCAAGATTGAAGAAGAAGGTGAGATGGTGGTGCCGGCTAAGCTGTTTTCGGAGCTGGTGTCTGGCTTACCAGTAGGAGTTGTAAGTCTTTCTTCAGAAAAAGACGCTTTGAAAATAGAAGCAAAAGGAATAAACGCGGAGATCATGGGTCAGAGTGCTGAAGACTTTCCGAGTATTCCAAGAGCCAAAAAAACTCAGCTCACTTTGAAGAGCGGTGAGTTTCGCCAGAAAATGGATAGAGTCTGTATCTCGGCTGCCCGGGATGATACCAGGCCAGTATTGACTGGTGTACTTTGGGAATTGTCGGAGAAACATGCAACTCTAGTGGCGACGGATGGTTACAGACTGAGTGTAGACAAGCTGGAAGTGGCGAAGTCAAGCTTGGAAAAAGATACTAGATTTATTTTGCCAGCCAGATCTCTTTCGGAAGTTTCGAAAGTTTTGGGGGAGACAGGTGAAGACACTTTCGGAGTGGAGTTTGACAAAGAAAATCAGCAAGTAATCTTTACTATTACCGATATGGAGATATCCTCCAGACTGATTGCAGGGGAGTTTCCTCCCTATCAACAGATCATGCCGAATACTTATTCAACTCGAGCAGTGTTTAACCGGGAAGAGCTATTGGAGGCCGTCAAAAGAGC
>CAZUFH010000071.1:0-2748 GCA_964618885.1 uncultured Pseudomonadales bacterium | reverse complement strand
CAGAGTTAAAAACTCAAAAAATCAAAAAACCAAAATATTGTGTAATTTATATAGATCTGCCAGGGGTGGTCAGTCTATGGCTGAAGATCTCAGATGACAGTTGACAGATAGGAAGATTATTTTGTGGCTGGGACGATGTAGATAGCGGGAAATTCTTCTAGACCTTTGGCGGACATATTACCGTTGATAATGAACACGGGGAAGAGGCTGTTATCGGCGCGCTGGAAGTAACCTAGACTGACGGACTTGACTGCGACATTGATACTTCTAGACTTAGTGAAGGCAGCTTCAGAGGGAATATCTTTGGACTGACTGATACGTAGAGCTTGAGAGGGGGCTATGGATTTCAGATCGGAAAAGGTGAGTAATTCTGAAGATTTGTCTTCCTTTAAAGTGAGATAGCCACCATGGACAGAAAGTAAGTAGAGCTTTTTGGTAGTGTCGATGGTGACTGAGATAGTTTCACCTCTTTTGGATAAAGACAGTAAGGGTAAAGAGTCGATGTTTTGCTGGAAGTTAATGTTGATAATGTTAGCTGTTCCTGGAGCGGTATCCAGAGGTTCTTCTTCAACTCTTGGTTGCAAGTCTAAGTATCTGACTTCTGGTGTCGAGCTTAGAGTGGTGAGGAGTGTCTCTCCAAAAAGATTGGAGACAATATTACTAGCAATGCCAGTAGCTTCATTTATGGAAATGACGCCGGAGTTCTTAGGAACTTCGATAGAAGAAGTAAAGAAAATTTGATTTTGTTTGGGAGACCCGAAGAAGCTAATTTTGTCTTTGAGCCAGAGGTAGGAAGTTTCGCTCGTATCCCGAGACTTGTCGAGAGCAGTAAAACCAAGACGGTTGGCGGCATTGTTGATAGTACTGGGATTGATAAGGGGAGAAGAGATGATGTAATTTTTGATAGTGGAAGGGAGGGCTGGAGAAAGAGTTCCCCAGTTGAAGACTAGCTTTTGTTCGGGATTGTGAGGATTGGTCGTATCAAGAGGGGTGGTAACTTTAACGCCTGTGGGGGTAGATGTGGGAATAATGGGAGTGGTAAGAGGAAGTGGGGCCTGAGTCTTGGAAAACAGTTTGATAAGCAAAAAAGGGACTAAAAGTATAATAATAATGACTGCGACAAATAAGTACCTTTTGTTTTTGGGATTAGAAATAAGTGTTGAGATTTTCATATTAGTTGGAAAAAGCGTCACATGTTCCATGACAATTGGTTCCTGTATAGGAACAGCATTCTTCTTTAATTTTTAAGCCTCCTGCTGGACACTCATTGTATTTTATACCTTGATGTTCTATGTGAATGTGAGGGCTCCAACCACCTGAGCCACCGACTAGTCCAATTTGTTGGCCTTGAGCAACTTGCTGACCTTCACCGACGGATATTTCTGATAAATGGCCATAAACAACCAACGTTTTCCCTGCAGAAGTTTGGGAGTTTATTTTGACCGTGTTCCCGTAGTTGCTGTAGACACCGGTAAATGTTACGGTACCGGAGGTGGCAGAGAGTAGAGGACTACCGTCTGGGGCAGCTATGTCGATAGCTTCTAGCTGACTAAGACTATGAGTACCACCTCTTGGTCCAGTGGTGACAGCATAGTGGCCTTTGGTGGGCCAGGCACAGTCGCTACTGGATATAGCTGAGGTGTCGTAGGCGTCGTATTTTACCCTTCCGACAGCGTCGAACTGGACGAGTGTGGAGAGGACGGGAGCTACGAGATAGGCAAAGCCTGTATAGAGGGCGATAGTGATGACGGAGCCGACGACGATGCCGGCGGCAGAGACAGCAGCGATTTGAGCTGTGCGGGTGAGAACGACTAGTCCTGTAAAAATAGCGGCTCCACCAGCGGCGACAGCGGCAAGTGGGGCAGCAAAAAGCGCAGCGACGTCTCTGGCTTTTAATTTTTCACCATAGATACTTTCTATGGTGTCCTGGACTTTATTGTAAACAGCTCCTACGGTGGACATAAAAACATCGACGGCGACTTGCAGAATAGCATTTGCAACTAGACCTAGTCCTGGAAATATCCCGTTCAGCCACTCTGTAGACAGGGCTATACCAAGTTTTAAAGCTACAGCTTTGGCTACTTTGATGGCTAATTTTTTGGCGGCGGCACTGGTGAATTTGGAAACACCTTTTTTGAGACCATGCTCGAGAAGATAACCGCCAAACTTTTTGGCCATTAGACGACTGGAGTTGGCTATCAAGTGCTGGCCAAGTTGTTTGCCTGCTTCTTTACTTGCCCAGGCTTTGAGTGAGCCAATGGGATTGTAGAAAAATTTGGCTGCATTTCTTAAACCAAGAGGAATTTTGTTGAAGTTTTTATTAAAACTCTCGGTTATCTTGTTGGAAAGATTGGAAAGAGGTTTGATTTTTACTGAAATCTTTTTTCCAAGTTTGGAATCGGTAATCTTGTTTGTAATAGTAGAAGTGATCTGTAGTGCAATGTCCGGCTGGTGACGGTAGAGCTCTCCGAGAGGGGTACTCCGATTTGCTTCTACAGAAGCAATTTCCCGACCCAAGAGAGAATGGTCGAGATCAGCATATTTGGCTATTTGGAATCTAACTTGTTCGAAAACTCCTTTGGTGCGATATAACTCCCCTAGGGGAGTATTGGCGTTTTTTTCTTCTTTGGCAAAAGCTTCTGCCTTGGCAAGTCGCTCCGGAGTAAGACCGATACTAAAGAGATGGAGTGACTCCGGCCCTATCTCACGTGTTTCTCCGGTAATCTTTAGTATTTCAATGGCTTTGGC
>CAZUFH010000070.1:0-5849 GCA_964618885.1 uncultured Pseudomonadales bacterium | reverse complement strand
TTCTCATACAGCGCCACAATCGTCATCGGACCTACACCTCCAGGCACAGGTGAGATAAGTGTAGCCTTGGACACCGCTGCCGGCGAAAAGTCACCCTTGGGGTACCCGAGGTCTATCCCGGTAAAACCTTCAGCCACCATTGCTTCCGACACTAGTCCTGTGACTCCGGTAGCGCTAATAATCACGTCAAAGCCTTTCAGACTGCTAAGATCATCCCCCTTATCAAAGCCTTTGGCCCGAAGCCCCAAGCTCTTTAGTCTCTCCATGAGTCTCACCCCTACCGATCCTTTGGCACCCACTACGGCAATCTCGTCATCTTCTGTAATTTTAAAAATTTCGATGATCCTCTCGACGGCTCTCACGACCGCCGGAATGAACCTACTTTTCGGGTTTAGACCGTCTATATCCTTCTCCGGATTTATTGTAGACAAAATTTGTTCAGTCTCCTTCTTACTGAGAACTGAGAACTGAGCGCTGTGATCTATGATTGGTAGTTGGACCAAGATACCATCCACCGTCTCGTCTTCATTGGCGGTCATAATCATCTCAGCCAGCTCACTCTTATCCTTCGCAAAGATGACAGACACCATGACTCCAAGCCTCTCCCCCATCTCGTGCTTTAGCCTCACATAGGCACTCTCATCTGTCCGTCCGTCGCACTGGAAGATCACCAGACTCTTGCCCAGTACTCTCTCGCTCTCCTCCAAGAAAGCCGCTGCTCGCTCGGCTTCTTTAGTTCCGTCAAATATTACTTTTGCCATAGATTAAGTATACCAAGTCAAACATTAAGGGTGTGTGAGTATTGACCAGGCACAGACTTGACATCTAGCCTCAATTATGATATATTATGGGATCTTATTTTCTCCATCAGCGGGGGTCAACCCTCGAGAAAAGGAACCTTAAAATGAAAAATAGCTTCACCAAGATCTATGTTTTCTTGACTCTGATCGTCTTTTTGACGTTCGGTGTCCTGTTCATAAGTTCTCAAGGCAAAAAAAGTCACCGGCCGGAGATTAGTGCCTGTACCGAGGAGTTTCATAGCACGCCTCGTCCGTTCATAGTCTCCGCCATAAAAGTGGAGACCGAAGCCGTCAAAGTCCTTATTCCCCCGGAGTATGTCTGTTTCTTCGGAAATATCGTATATTATCTGGGAACCTTTGAAAGTCATCAACTGGTGTATTTCACAACCACCCAATACGGACCCAACTCTGTCGAGGATATCAGGCTCACATTGACGAATTTCAAAGTTCAAGTACTGATCTTCTCAGGCATTGGCGGCAGACTCGATCCCTCCCTCCAAATTGGAGATACTGTCATTCCGGCCAGATGGATCGATATCACTACTGGAAACTCGAGCGAGATTAGCCCTGCTTTGCAAATGATTGCAGGTGTAAATCTTAATCCCAAAGCCGGAGTGACCTCCACCGTATTCGTCACCAACGGCGCCGAAGTCTATGCATCCACAGGTGCAAGCATCGTGGACATGGAAAGCTATTACTACTCTGAGGCTGCACAGACCTATAGCACGCCATTCATCGCCATCCGAAGCGTAAGTGATGGTGCGGATGGTCAGAGGGACCATGAAAGCTATATAGCGGCCTCACAGTCCAGTGCTCAAGTAACTCTTCGATTCCTGCACACCTTCTTCTCCCTCACAACCCCCTAGCCGAAAGGCAGGGGTGTTTTTTTGGCAAAATACTTTAACGTCTGAAAACCTGACGAACTTGATATTATAGGTTTAATATGATACAATACCCTAGCACGTTAATTTTATCATCATTTTCTACCACGCCTATTCCTGAACAAAGGAGCAATCGCATGAAAAAAGCTTTCAATATCTCGATGGCTATTTTTGGCACTATTCTCGTAATGTCCTTCTGTAATTGGTCTATTACTGAAAACCAAAAAGCCCACGATCGATTCGTAGCCACCGTTGATTATCTTCAACCACAAATCATTGAGGGTCACTTCAGTGGTCGAAGAGTTCTCCAGGAAGCAACAAGTGATCTTTACGAAAACGGAGAGATATACCAGTACGGTGAACCGAAAAAATATGAATACTGGTCCTATGACGTTCAACTTACCCCCATCTCGCGAGATGAAGCCGTCACTGGCTACTGCCAACCCTATTCTGACCGTCCTGGTTGCGTTTGGTCCTTTTACGTTATGACCATCATTGCCGAAAAAGATGGCCAGAAATTCGTAACCTCTGTCCGTTGGCAATCAGGAACAGGATTTGACCCAGAAGCATGGTTCAAATCCCAAGGCTACACCATTGTCCGCAATCAATATTTTGCAGTCTCATATAACGATGTTGTCCTCGACCCCGAATTCAACGACACTATTGCTGATCTAGACTCCATCACTGGACCTTGGATCTCAGCCGTGGGCGAACGGGAAGGAATTCCCCAACTCCCATAGAAACACAAAACCTCCCAGAACAGCGGGAGGTTTTTTAGTACTCAAAAAGTACGAACTATCCCCTCCCTTGGAATTTTTTGCAAAAAAAATACCCTCCCCCGAATTCGGGAGAGGGCTTTTGCTCGCCAAGTTGGCGTGCTAGTTTCAATTGATTAAGGCTGAGGGGTCACAATGGGCTTGCAGGTATTTGGATCAATCTCTTGATCGAAGCCGGCATCTACACCACATTCCTGGCGAACATTGGTTTCAACGGCGAAGTACTTCTTCGTCATCAACTCCCAAGCAGCTTGTCGGAACAATGTGCAGTCGTTGGCGATCGTGGACCACTTGGCTTTGTAAAGCTCCGTTGGCAGACCACCGGTCTGCTCCATGGCCCATGCCAGTTCGGCTGGTTCGTTCAGGTCCGCAGTATAGATCGCGATAGCGGCATCACAAGTCGCTTTACTGTTGGTCTTTGCCCAAAGTGCGCCGGTGGGTAAGCCAAGGAAGTCAAGCTGGTTGTTGGTGAGAGGAAGCGCCACAGCATCAACGCCGGCTTTTTGAGCCAAGCCATTGATCAAGTTCGTGCCATCCGGTCCAAGCTCTGTGATGAGAGAAGTAATGTAAGGACCGTACTGGGTCATAAACATGTTCACTGTGGCATCTTTATAGTTAGCTCGGCGACTTTCATCATAGCCACTTTGCATGTCCCCTAAGATCTGCTTCTCATGAAGCAATGTCTTGCGCTCGACCCGGGACCAGGCTACGAAGTCGGTCAACTGACTCTGACATTCGGCAGGGTCGCCGGCGTAGAGTGAGTCAACAGAGAGAGCATTTACATTCAGTGCCAGCTGTTGGACGATCGCCTGAGCTTCTTCACCAGGAGTGGTCGGGCTGCCATTCTTCTCGGCAAATACAGCATTGGCGGCGTTGACCACAAAGTCCTCGGTCAGTGGGAAACAGCTCTTAATGGTGCGCGATTGTTCACCGGCACTGACCAAGAACGTATTCATCGCTTCCCAGACCTTGTTATTGAACTGGTTGGACATACCTTCTTCCTGGTGGACAAATCCACTATACTGTATGTCAAACTGAACGTATGCACGCGCGAAAGACTGATACTCGGCACTGTTCACGATCCGGGCAATCTTTTCAGCCTGGGTTTCCACTTTGGGTGTGGTTGGTTGTCCACAGGCAGAGAGAATCATCATGGCAATTACCATCAAGCTGAACAGGAAAAACAGTTTTTTCTTCATTCTTTTTCTCCTAAGATATTTTTGCTGAGCCTGGATTGAGCCAGACTCAGCCTAATTAAAATTAACGTCCTTGAGTCGCAGCGAATAGCAGGAACAGACAAACTACCACGATGCCAATTACCAATCCCCAGAAGTACCAAAAGGCCTTGTTGAGGACGGCAGCAGCGAGAGCTTGTTGGACAGCAACTTCTTTGGCAACCAAATTATCAATATCAGTCTGGTCCAGCACTACGTTCGCTTGGCGATAGGCGTAGGAGCCCATCTTTTCGCGCTTGATTCCACCCATTTCCGGATCCCGGAGCAAAAGGCTCATGGGCCGAAGCTGACCATTGAAGGTCAGGCTGATTACATCGAGGAAACCATCGGCTCCGTCGGATAAACCAAGTGAAAACTGACCAAAAAAGCCTTCAGGGGTGAACGGGACGTTCTGCATTTCCAGGGTCGAGGGCATCACGAAGTCGTCCATGAGCTTCTCATTACCCTTCGGCATCGCTGTCGTCAAACGGCATTCCTTAACCACCGTACCGGTGTCATCCACCGTACAAATGATCAAAGCCGCGTTCTTGGGCAGCAATCTGTGCACAGGGTATGGTAACCCCGGCAAGGTCATGTCCCACTTTCCACTTACATCCAAATAATTAGCCTTAACTGAAATCGCGTAGTCATCAATGTCTCCAACCTGCGAAGCAGGAGCAAAAACGATCGACAACGACATCTGTCTCATTGGGCTCAAGTACTTGGAATATTCGCGAGCAAACTGGACTTGCCACTGAGTTTTGACTGCTGGGTCAACATTCATACCCATGAACTGAATCATATCGTAGTCGACCGCCCATTCATCAACACCGTTAGCGTTGTAGATGGGGTTCATTGTCGGCAGAAGACCCGCTGCTTCGTACTGAGCGAGGAAAGAGCTTGTCTCTTTCACCAGTTCGGAATCACTCGCCAGGAGCCAATTAGTGTAGATGTGGTAAACATTGACTTGCGGGTTAACCCCACTTGCCAACATCTGACCATATCGAACCCACTGTTCATGATGAGGTGCAGCGATCGGCTGATCGTAAATCTTGTTGGTATCTGTCCAGAAGTTTGTGTAATCTTCAGGAACCACCCAATTGACGTCGAAGTAGTGCCGAGGGTGATTAGGGATCTCTGATGGTACAAGCCCGGTTTCAGGATCAGCCAGATCGTCGATCAGGGCAACCGCAACATAAGCACGAACCACCTTTGAAAGGAATGGAACATGGGTCACGTTGTAATCGGTATAACAGTCCTCGCCGATCTTATTTCCATCACTGTCCTTGATATCCGTACAATGTTCCTGATAACCCCATCTGTAGGAGTATTCAGGCACACCATAGGCTGCGCACTCGCTCGCGTTTCCATCTCCGTAACGTACACCATAGCTGGTACTTTCCACACAGTCATGCCAGTCACGATCGACCTTGTCTACGTTTACATGGAGTTCTTCCACGTAGGTGGTAGCCTTATCGAGACGTGCGCCGTCGATACCCTCTTTCATGGCGTGCGTCGCTTGTTTTTCAACTTGCGCCGCGAGCTGTGGCTTCATTGCTGATCCAAAGCTCACCAAAACGAAGAAGAAGACGATCATGGCAACAAAGGCACCGGCAATAATTCCAATTCCCATGTTGTTTGACATACCACCAAGCACCAGCGCGATCACAATTAAAGTAACCAGCGCGTAAAACAATGCCCACCAAAGTGGTGCACGCGAATTTGCTGGAGCCCAGGCATCAATCGTGCCATTTGTAACACGGATCGCTACTTGGTCCATCGAATTCACTGCCAGAGCTGGATCCTGCTTTTCAGGCACAATCGTAGCCGTGGTTGAGCTGGGTGCTGTACCTCCGCAAGCGGATGCAATGAGCACCAGTAAGAACACAAAACACAAAAGCCTATACATCCCTTTTGTTTTCACTTTTTCTACCTCCTTAATCAATTTTCAATGTCCCAAGTATGCAGCCACGCCGCAAACTTCTAGGTTTAGCCGCACATCAGGCACGGCACAATAGCGGGAGTATACCCTATAACAGCCAAAAAGTCAAGTAAAACAACAAAAACTAAGTCTAACTTATCCCCTCGCAATGATGTCCATGATCCTCTCGTGGATCTTCATTGGGTCCCCCGCAGCCTCCACTACCTCCCAGCCCAGCTCCGCGGCCAGCTGACGGT
>CAZUFH010000069.1:4483-5965 GCA_964618885.1 uncultured Pseudomonadales bacterium | reverse complement strand
TTCTGAGAAAATTCAAAGCCAATCAAATCAGTATTCTAATCGCTACCGATGTGGCTGCGAGAGGTATTGATGTCAAAGACATCTCCCACGTCATTAACTACGACGAGCCGGGGACCTTTGAAGACTACACTCATCGTGTCGGTCGTACCGGACGTGCCGGCAAGACCGGAGTGGCCATCACCTTCGTCGAATAACGTTCGCTAATGTAATCGTCTATGTGCAATCCAACACGCACCCAATAACGGATTTCAATTGTTATAGTGAGTTCTCGACCTGGGTAGCAAGAATAGAGTTTGACTTCTTACTCTTAGCCCAATCTGCCTTATTCTTTACCAGTTTGCGATAAACTTGCCAACGCATTGTAACATCGTCAGTTTGTTCCTTCAGTTCACAAACGACACCTTCATCTTCTCCGGTCTTTATCAAGACTGCTTTATCATCTATGATTGCAACCTTGAAATATTTGAGGTCAGAATCAATATTAAAGACATTTTCACCACGGTGAAATCGACGGCGCTGATAGCTAACTGCGGTAGAAGGGGATATTACTGTGCTGTCGTCAAGACCCTGTTCGTTTAGTCGATCAAGAAACCAGTGCTTTTTCTTATTGGAGAGAGGGGATTCTTCAATAATCAATCTCAATTCGGCAACTGTAAGGCTTTCACAAAAGGGAATACTTATTTTGAGTTTATGGTTTACCTTTGATTTAGACTTTTCCTTGCATTTTATTTCTAGTGATCCTTCGCTTCCGGAATAAACACCTACTTCGTCTAGTGATCCTGAGGCGTAGTCCCGATATCTAATGCTAAAACGGGAAAAGCTAGCTTCTTGTGGCAAAAAATAAACTGTTCTGTTGTAGTTAAAAGGATAATGTTCCTCTTCGAGGCCAATCTTATCCGTTAAAAATTCAACATCTTGAGTGAGCTTCTCAACCTGATTGCTTGGAATCAGGAACTTACTCTCTCTTCTTTGGAATGAATTAGGTTTTTCGGTCATATAGGCTTATATCATATAACTAAAAGCCTAAAAAGTCAAGAGGAATTGCTGAACATGACTCCCAGAACAAGACCTGAAATAAGCTCAGCCAGGCAGGCTCCTAACCTGCCTTAAAAGACCAGGCAGACCACCTGTCCGCCCGGTTATGCGATATAGTTATGTAAGGCACATAACTATGAAACAAACTGGCTTATCTCCCCAAGAAGTCACTCGACTCCAGCAATTACATGGGCCAAACTCTCTTCCTGAAGAGAAGGTTTTTAGTATCTTCTCCATCCTTCTTTCACAGCTCAAGAGCCCTTTGATCTACGTCCTTTTTGGCGTCGTTGCAGTTTCCTTGTATTTCCGTGAGTATCTCGACGTTATTCTTATTTTTGCCATCATTGTTCTAAACGTAGTCATGGGTTTTGTTCAAGAGTACAGTGCCCAAAAAACCCTCCTGGCCCTCAAGAAAATTATCAAACCCACTACTACTGTCATCCGCTC
>CAZUFH010000069.1:0-4473 GCA_964618885.1 uncultured Pseudomonadales bacterium | reverse complement strand
ATCCTTCCGGTCTGGTCCCGGGAGACGTCGTCTTGCTCGGTTCCGGCGACACTATCCCGGCAGACGGCACCCTCCTGGAAGGGGTCGACCTCTTAGTCGGTGAAGCCATCCTTACCGGAGAATCGGAGCCGGTCCAAAAGTCCACCTCCAAAACACACCAAAACCTCTTCATGGGTACGACTGTACTATCCGGTAGAGGCACTATGCTTGTCACACAAATTGGCGTTCACACTGAGTTTGGAAAAATTGGCAAGAGTCTCACTAAGATTGAGGATGCTCCCACCCCTTTACAAGTAAAATTGGAGAAATTTTCTCGGACACTGGTAATTATCATTGGTCTCATTTCCCTTTTTATTTTTGCTATCGGGATATATTTAAAACAAGATCTTTGGAGCATGTTTCGCTACTCAATTGTGCTTTCTGTCGCCGCTATACCGGAAGGACTGCCTATTGCAGTTACCGTGATCTTGTCTCTTGGAGTCAGAAGAATCCTGAAAAAAGATGGTTTGGTCAAGAAACTGCTTTCCATCGAAACACTTGGAGCCACTTCCGTCATCTGCACCGACAAAACCGGCACCCTTACCGAAGGGGTCATGCGAGTGGTCAAGACCAACTTCAAAAATCACCGTGACGCTATGAAAGGACTAATTCTCCTCAACACCCAAAGGAGCAGCTTGGAAATCGCCATCTGGAATTACCTCAAAAAGGAGCTGGGTTCGAACCCTCAAGATTATTTAAACAAAGCCGAGATTCTTTACGAAGAAGCCTTTGAAAGCGACAAAAAATATGCTCTAACTTTGGCCAAAGTTGGTGAAACAACTTCAGCTTACATTATCGGCGCACCGGAAGTCATCATTAACTACTGTAGCGAAAACCAAAAAGAAAAGGCGCGAATTCTTTATGTGTTTGAGGCCTGGGCCAGATACGGTCTACGGGTAGTGGGGCTGTGTGAGAAACTCCACTCCGTAAGTAGGACCAAGTCAGGCTTCAAGTGGGTTGGTCTGATAGGAGTCAAAGATCCGGTCAGAAAGACTGTCGCCGAGTCTATTGCCAAAGCCAAGCTAGCTGGAATAGACATCAAGATCGTTACAGGAGACTATCTGCACACCGCTCTTCGAGTTGCCCAAGAAGTCGGCTTGGAAGTCCCGACTGGAGGGTATCTTGAAGGCGATGAACTGGACAAGATTAGTTCTTCAGAACTCCGAACCAAGATCAAGGGAATTACTCTCTTTGCCAGAGTCGCTCCCATCCAAAAATTAAAAATTATCCAAGCTCTCCAGGCCAATGGTGAAGTTGTCGCTATGACAGGAGATGGAGTAAACGACGGACCGGCCCTCAAAAAAGCGAATATTGGCATTGCCGTGGGCTCCGCTACCGATGTGGCTAAGGCCGCTTCAGACCTGATCCTTCTTGACAGCGACTTCAAGACGATCGTCTCGGCCGTCGAGGAAGGAAGGGTGATCTTTACCAACATCAAGAAGGTAGTGGCCTATGTACTTTCGAACTCCTTCGCCGAAATTGTTCTAATTATGGGTGCTCTAGTCTTACATGTACCACTTCCTATGACAATAGTTCAAATTTTATGGGTCCACCTTATCTGCGACGGGCCACCGGATATTGTCCTCGGTTTTGAGCCCAAAGAAACCGGCATCATGACGGAAAAGCCGAGAAAATTAATTCAAGAAAATATCCTGGAACTACCCATGATACTTCTTATCGTCGCCATCAGTCTTACGGCAGGGCTAGTGGCGCTCTTCGCCTTCACTCATGAATTCACGGGAAGCAATTTGATGTCTGCACAAACGGTAGCCTTTGCCGTCATTGGCTCCATTGATCTAACTTACATTTTTGCCTACAAAGATCTCAGAAGGTCGATCTTTAAAATGAACTTGTTTGATAACAAATTTCTCATCGGCTCCGTTATTTACGGCTTTACCCTTCTCTTATTAGGTATCTACCACCCGGCTCTGAACCGCCTGCTGGGTACTATACCGCTTCCTCTTAGCCACTGGCTCTACCCCCTGATAGCTTCAATTATCACCATAGTCTGGGTCGAAATTGTGAAGTTATTTCGCTCAACCAGGGCTCCAAACCCTAGCAAGTAGTGTAAGTGATACACTATGTGGTATAATAGCCCCTAGTATTCTATTTGCACACTAAAAAAGGGCGTAAGCTCAAGACGGAGGCACAAATGTCGCACAGTAGTTCCGGTTCTGACATCTTTAGAGATGTTCTGGAAACAGACGTTTACGACTGTTCTATGATTAACGGGGTGAAACAACTATATCCCGAAGCGTGGGCATGGATGGTAGTTGTCGACCGTGACCACGCCATCTATCCAAAAAATTTTGCCGGTCTGCTGAGGGAAAAGTTTCAAGATTTGCGTACTCTGAGTTCGAATCCCGAACTGAGGCAGTTCCTTCAAGACAAATGGGGCTTTTTGGCCAAGGAATTCTTTGAGTGGTTGGAAAAATATAAATTCGTACCAGAATATATTAACGTCTGGCAGGACGAAGATGGACACTTGTTTGGGAAGATTGTTGGACCGTGGGCCGATATTATCTTCGACGAACAAATATTTATGGGTGTGACCTCCCAAACTCGTAACGAAGAACTAGGATTTTATCCGGATGATAATTGGATCGACGAGCTCCTGAAAAACATTTGGGAAATGAGAGCAGCCAAACTTAAAGTTTCCGAATTTGGACTTAGGCGTAGAGCGTTCAACTGGATGCAAGACATTGTAACCGAAAATCTCATTAAATATGGCGGTGATTCATATGTGGGGAGTAGTTCTCCATATCACGCCAAAATGTCCGGTCTGTCACCAAAAGGCACTGTAGCCCACCTTTGGTACCTGTTCCACGGTGCCTTGTACGGAGTAGAAAATGCAAACATGGCAGCCTCGATTGCCTGGAGAGCCATTTATGGGGATAGCTTAGGAACTGCTCTTCCAGATACATGGGGAAGAGGTTTCTTTTTAGCGACCTTAACACCAGGTATGGCGAGACTCATCAAAAGTTATCGTCATGACAGTGGTGACCCATTTGATTTTGCGGAAGACTTTCGCCGATTTTTCACTCACCCAAAGAACAATATTGACACTTCAACCGTAACCTTGGTTTACACTGACTCGCTTTCTATCTCAAGAGCGAAAGAAATTGACAAAGTCGTTACTCGTTGGTTTCAAGCAGCCTACGGTATAGGAGGTTTCTGGACTAACAACAAGGATTATTTCAAAAAGACCCCCACCTATACGCCTCTAAATATGGTAGTCAAGCCATGGGCTTTTGATCCTTTCACTCACGGAGACAGCTGGATTAAAGTCGCCAAGGTCCCTGATTCAAAAGGCAAGAACGTGGGCGATCCGAATGTCATTGCTCAAATTATGGAAATTAAACGGCGACATCCATTTGAGTATTATTTCTAGACTTACTGGCACCCCCTTAATCGGGGGTGTTTTTTTGACGTAATCGTCAACCCACGACTACTGTCGGGGTAGACATTACTCTTCCGACAGTTCCAGCTCGTAACTAATCTTGGTTTTTCTAAGTGCGGATCGAAGCATCTCGTTTCTTTGCTTAGAGGAGATGATGGTGGCTATCACATGTCCATTTTTTACCGATCGGTTTCGCACATCTGCCCCTAATCCGCTTAGTACCTTTTCCAGTTTTTTTTCATCCTTTGGCTTGACTTTAAGTAGGTAATAGTCACCTTTTAGACCATATTTGTACTGCATGATAGCTAAGGGATTTAAAAGTAATACCAAAAAGACGGTCAGAATCGCCGGTAGGTAAATACCAGCTCCAATACTGATACCGATAGCGGCGGTAGTCCAAATAGTCGCGGCTGTCGTGACACCGGAAACTTTATCTCCATTTTTGAGAATCACACCGGCACCCAAGAATCCAATACCGGTAATTACTTGCGCCATCAGTCTGGCCGGATCGGCCACGGCCACGCCATACCACTTGCCGAGGAAGACCGAAATACCGGCCATGAGTGCCGAGCCCACACACACGAGCATCTGGGTTCTAATACCGGCTGCCTTACCGCTTCTTTCTCGGTCAAAACCAATCACCACGCCGGCCACAAAAGCCACAATCAGCCGTTCCGCAATTCTTAGTTGAAACTCATCAATTCCCAAAAACATAAGAAGAGTGTATCAGGTTATACTGAATTAATGCAGTTAAATCCGTTCATTTTCCGTGGCTACGATATCCGGGGTTTAGTGGGAGCGGATCTAAACGACGAAGCCTATTATTTACTCGGTCGAGGCTACGCCACCTTTTTGGTAGAGCGGAAGATCAAACTTTGCCCCGTCGGCCGGGATAATCGCGCCACCAGTAAGTCTTTTGCCAAATACTTTATCAAGGGTCTAAATGACGGCGGTATCGACACCATTGATCTTGGCCTCTCTCTTAGTCAAATCGTGTACTTCTCCTCATATCATTTTCTCACCAAGGCCTGTGC
>CAZUFH010000068.1:0-6068 GCA_964618885.1 uncultured Pseudomonadales bacterium | reverse complement strand
CGGATAAGAGATTTTTCATCGCTAAAAAGTTCCCGAGCCAGGGCTTTCGCAGTTTCGGTTTTGCCCACTCCGGTCGGTCCTAGAAAAAGAAACGAAGCTATGGGACGATTCTCATCCGAAATTCCAGCACGGGAGCGGCGGATAGCGTTCGCCACTGCCTTGATGGCATTGTCTTGACCCACCACTCTCTTGGTTAGTTCTTTTTCCAAGTTAATAAGTTTGGAGGACTCGGTGTCCAGGAGCCGGGTGACAGGAATACCGGCCCAACGGGAGATTACTTTGGCAATATCTTCGGTATCTACCTCTAGCTGAAGAACTCGATCTTCCGGCCTGATCACCGACCACTCTTTTTGTTTTTCGACTAACTTGGCTAAAAGCTTCGGGAGGGTGCCGTACTTTAGCTCGGCCGCCTCTTCCAGGCGAACTTCTTTTTCGGCGGTGTCCAGCTTCACTTTGGTTTGATCAATTTCAAACTGGATTTTATTGATTTCTTCGATGATTCCTTTTTGCTGTTTCCAGGCAACTTCGATTTTACCGGCCAAAACCTTTTTGTCTTCGCGGTCTCTTTCTAGTATTTCTCGACGAGCTTTGGCTGAGTCTGAATTTTCTTTTTTGAGCGCCGCCAGCTCGATTTCGATCTGGGTGATTTTTCTTTTGAGTAGGTCCAGCTCTGCCGGCATGGACTCGATTTCGATTTTGAGGGAAGAAGCGGCTTCGTCGATGAGGTCGATCGCCTTGTCCGGGAGAAAGCGATCCGGTAAATAACGAACGGATAGGTTTACAGCCGCAATGAGAGCATCATCACTGATTCTCAGCTTGTGATGAATCTCGTATTTTTCTTTGATACCACGAAGAATGGCGATGGTGTCTTCCTGACTGGGTTCTTCGACTAGGATGGGCTGGAAGCGGCGCTCAAGGGCGGCATCCTTTTCGATATACTTGCGGTACTCATCTATCGTAGTGGCTCCGATGAGATGAAGCTCCCCTCTCGCTAAGGCCGGTTTGAGAATGTTAGCGGCATCCACAGCTCCTTCGGCGGCACCGGCTCCTACTAATGTATGCAGTTCGTCGATAAATAAAATATATTTACCCTCCCCTTTCTTGACTTCGTCCACCAGTCCCTTCATGCGCTGCTCGAACTCTCCACGGTATGATGCACCAGCCAAGACACTTGCCATGTCGAGCACCAAGAGATCTTTATCTTTGATTGAGTCCGGGACATCTCCATCGGAAATGCGATTGGCCAGACCTTCTACCAGAGCTGTCTTGCCCACACCGGGGTCGCCTATAAGTACGGGATTATTTTTGGTGCGGCGGGAGAGCACCTGCATGACGCGACGAATTTCGGAATCGCGCCCAATGACCGGATCGAGCTGATGAGCCTTGGCTTTCGCCGTGAGATTAACAGTGTATTTCTCTAGGAGCTTGCCTTCTTCCGGCTTGTTATTTTCCATACAAAAATAATACTACGACTCTGGCACTCCGTCAAATCAAGTGCTAAGTTATTTCCGATTTGCGAGCCATTTGGCTAGTTGTCGATAATGGATGGTCTCGGCATTGGTTTTGGAGTCGCGCTCAGCCTGCCACTCTGCACTAAAGGTACTGAGGGCTTTGCTTTCTCCAGGGGGAATTAGAATCTTATTGAAGTTCGCAGTGTCGCCAAATTCAGAATCCCAGATTTTATCGGAGAGAGTAAAATTCCCATCGACATAGCTAAAGATTTTGGGCTCGTCCATACCCGGCTCCAAGTAGGCTAGAGACTGACGGAACTCGACATGGCGATCTTCTACACCCTCCATCATTTTCAAAATATTGACGATGCCGATAGTTTCTTCGGCAAAGTGTACGAAGGTCTTCGGGAAGCCATTAAGTGCGCGGATAAAGATGCCGGAGTCTTCGACCATAAGATTATCTAAGAGCAGTTCAAAAGCTTGATCTGCTTTCTCGGCGACGACGATAGCCGGATCCTCTTCACGAGACTCGACCAGATCTAGTTTCTTCCCGACTATTTCGATATCCAGCCCCTTAACTGCTTCCATGGCATGACGAACCTTGGTTTCATTGCCGGTGACGAAAGTAATTGTTTTCATTGAACTAAATTATAATTTAAATAATGATCAAAGCACTATTTGTCGATATTGGTGGGGTGATAGTGGTAAACCGGGCACGAGAAGTGGGCGAAAAATTCCAAAACAAAAAGGGGTTATCGATCGATATTACCAAGAAGATTTTTCACTTCCTCCAGATGGATGAGAGAAGTGAAGGTGATTTCACCACGTTTCTGAGAGAGCAAGGAGTAGATGAGAACACGTGGGATCGGTTCTTGATTGAGTTTTATGGCTCCGAGTCTAGAAATGATGAATTGATTGACTTATTAAAACATGCAAAGGCGAAGGGAATTAAAATTGTTATTACGACTAACAACGGTAGTACGGTACGCAAAGGCATGGAAAAATATGGCATTCTCGACTTACCCGATCTCCTAATCAATTCGTCCGAGTACCATATGACCAAGCCAGACCCGGCCTACTGGGAAGTGGCTCTGCAGGAGACCCGGAAACTACTACCGGAAATTCAGCCTGCAGAAATACTGGTGATAGACGATAGTAAGACTAACTGTCTTTCGGCCAAAGAATTCGGGTTTGAGGTATACCAATACTTAAATGAGCCGGAGTCCCAAAAAGATATCTCAGAGATTATTTTCGAGAGTAGATTTTAGCTTTGATTATGGTTTTGAGAGGACAAAACCCTTGGAGAGGCCGAACTGGATAAAACCTTCTAAGTCCAGCATGGTTTTATTGATCTGGCAGTTTTGGAAAGAAACTCCGATGGTGTTGGAGTCGGTGAAATTGGTGCCACGAAGCTTGCAGTAGTCAAAAACAGCTTTTTCAAAATTGATATGGGTAAGGTCTTGGCCGGATAGATCACAGTTCGCAAAATATACAGAGGACAAGTCTGACTCGGGAAAGGTGCAGCCGGGTAGTTTTTGCTTTTCAAAGGAACAGCCTTCTAGACGGCAGTGCTGAAAAGTGCAGTTAGATAAAGACGTGTCCTTGAAGTTGATCCAGTTTAGTTTGCAGTCTTCGAAACTGCATTTGGTGAATGAAGTGGAGTCCAAAAGCGCATTACTAAAATCACAATTTACGAATGAACAATTTTCAAACCCGGTGAACTTGAACTGACATTTGGTAAATTTGCAATCGACAAACTTGGTGTCCTCAAAGTCGACTCCCTTAAGATCTTCATCTAAAAATACTTTGTCCTTGATACTATTCACTTCCAATATGTGGATAAATAACCTCAGAATCCGTTACTTTTACAAACTGTCCTTGATACATCGGGTGAGGCATAAATTCCCCTTTATTTTTTCCTCCTCTGGTCCAAATTTTATTTTGATTCTGACTATCTACAAATAGCAGGGTTGGCGATTTCCACATATCGGGTCCGTTGTCTGTGTAGACAAGAAACCAGAAATAATTTGATGGAGTATCAAATCCTGATTCACTGCCATGATAGATGATTCTTTTTTCGTTATTGCCCACAACACCTTCAATATCCTTGCCATCATTTCGGATGTACTCATTTCTAATTTCTAAAGCGTTTAGTGGCAGTCCGTCTTTTTCAAAATGCAGATTATGCATGGCGTCCACAACCATCCATTTTTCGTGAAATGGATCCCATATATCGTTGATTCCATGATGCATCTCTTCCTCACCAAACTCATGATCGTTATCGACCCCCACCTTCCTGGCAGTAAAGCCTAGCGCGTTGGCACATTCCATAAACACTTGGGCGTAATGAGAGCAGTAGAACTCACCTCCATTGTCAGAATCTGCCAGAATTTCAGAGGCTTTGTGATAAGTCTTCTTGGGATTTTTGCCATATGGCAACTTTTCGAAAACCCACTGTTTAAGCAGAAGTATTTTGTCAAAATCATTTTTTCCGGATTCAACTACTTTAGCTAGATCATATTTTTCCCGCAAATCAACTAATTCCGGCCTGCTTGGATTATCCCAATGAAATTCTACAAGTTTAGATTCGTGTAACTCCATGCTTTAAACTGTATCAGATTATCCCCCTCTAAGAGCTTTAATTCTTTCGTTGACCGGGGGATGAGTATTGAAAAGGCCGGCGAACCAGCCGACTGAGTCATGATGATTCTTGAGAGGGTTAGCAATATAGAGGTGTGAAGTGGCCTTGTTCGCGGCCTCGAGAGGTTCTTTATCAGCCGAGATTTTTTCCAGAGCGCTGGCTAGACCCTCGGGGTACTTAGTAAGAGCAGCGCCGGAAGCATCGGCAAAAAATTCCCGACGGCGGGAAATAGCGAGCTGAATAAGCTGGGCGATGATGGGCGAAAGTAGCGCCATGACGATACCGATGATAAACAAGATGGCGCCCAGGTTTCCCTCTTCATCGCGGTTTCTCCCGCGGAATCTGGTCCGAAGGAGGATATCGGCGAGTAGAGTGACTAAACCAACAAGAATGGTGACTATACCCATTAAGCGAGTGTCGTAATTCTTCACATGACTGAGCTCGTGGGCGACCACTCCTTCCAATTCTGTTCTCTTTAACCGTGAGAGCAAACCTGTGGTGGCACACACGACGGCGTGTTGAGGATCTCGGCCAGTCGCGAAGGCGTTCATGGCTGTGTCTTCGATCACATAAAGCTTGGGCATGGGAATATGAGCGACCCCGACCAGATTCTCGGTTACGGTGAAAAAATCAAAATGATCGCGCTTGTTGGCCGGGACGGCACTGGAAATGGAAAGAATAATGCTATCTGAAAAATAGAAACTGGCATAACTCATGATGCCCGAAAAGATTAAAGCAAGGCCGATGAAGCTGTAGTCCAGCCCCATGGCGTAAGTGATGAAGTACGCTGCGGCCGTGATAAAAGCGATAAATAAAGTAATAATGACACCACTACGGAATTTATTTTCGTCGACTTGTTCGTAAATATTTTTCATAGTGAAATCAACACGGCTCTTATGTCATCCTCGCGAATGCGGGGATCCCTCATTTTGAACTAAATTGTTTAGATTCCCGATCAGGTCGGGAATGACAGCATTATAAAACAAGTTTACAGGGAGACCTTGGTGTCTTTGGTTTCCTCGTCGGAGACGGAGAGGTGAGAGCCTTCCATGGGAGTAGCCAGGCCTTTCTGAGCTTTGAAGCCAAAGATCATGGCGACAAAGTTACTTGGGACAGTGACAATTTTGGTATTGTAGTCGGCAGTCAAGTCGATCACCACACGCCTGGCGTACATCAGTTTGTCGGCCGTGTCCCTAAGCTCGTCCATGAGTTTGTTGATGACTTCAACCCCTTTCATTTCGGGATTACTTTCGACCAGGATCTGAAGCTTGGGAACCAAATTACTGACGGCGTCAGAGGCGGCTTCGATCTTGGACATGTCTTTACTGCCCGAGGCTTTCTCTACGGCTTTGCGGGCGGAGACGATGGCATCAAATATGCCTTTTTCGTGTTTCAGATAACCTTTGGCCGAGCTTTCGAGATTAGGAATCAAACTGGCTTGGCGCTTCAGCTGATTTCCAATATCTTGGATCGAAGCGGTTATCCTGGTCAAGGCAGTCTGAAACCAGTTATAAAGATTCATAACATACAGGGCAATAACGACGGCGGCAATGCCAAGGATTAGAGGTAGGTTCATACTTGCAACAATTAGTAACTATTATTATTCTATCACCGCCTACAAATTTTGCTTGAAGCCATATAAATTGACCGTGTGGCTTCCGGGTCAAGCCCGGAATGACAATAAAATATTTTGGGTAAAGTTCTTACTCTATATTTTCATGGTGTTTTCATAAGCACGAAAAACCGCCCTTCTTTTCAAGTTGGGCGGTTTCCCGATTAATAAATCTTGCGACTATTAAACTAAGTCAGCTAATTTAGCGACCTCCGAAAGATCTTCCACCAGCAGGGCGGTCTTCTTTGGGACGAGCTTCATTAACGATGATGTTGCGACCATCGAGGTCTGCACCATTCAATTTTTCGATAGCACTCTTAGCAGCTTCAGCGTCTTCGAATTCTACGAATCCAAAGCCCTTACT
>CAZUFH010000067.1:3186-6097 GCA_964618885.1 uncultured Pseudomonadales bacterium | reverse complement strand
CCGATTCCAACCCCTGTTTTGGCACCAGCCCACAGCACCATTTCTACGTCCGAAATGACAGACAGATCGGCATAAGGAACCGACGCCTCCAAAATACTTCTAAACCAGGACTCTGCTTCAAAAATTTCATGATCATCATCCAATCCAGCCATCCCCACCACCCAAGAGGCATTTTCGTATTCATTCAGCTTTTCGAACTCTAATAATAAATAATCTCTAGTCTGCTGTGATATGCTTAGATCCAAATTTACTCCCGGTAAGTCGTGTCTTTCAAAAACAATTCTGTTTTCAGTCCATACAAATAGCGAGCTGTGTGACGCCCCACAATCCATACCAATAATAGTCTTAGTCATTGCTGACGACGTTAATTCTTCCCATTTCTTCCATTCGGGTGACGTAAAGCAGTACCGTTTCCACAAACACCGCGTGACTCCAAGCAAGGGGGGCTGCCGACAAAGGTCGACCAGAGTCAGCCTCATACTGCTCTGCCATGACCGGGTAGACTTTTAATCTATCTGTCACCCAGTTGAATTGATAGGAAAGTTCCACCAGTTCATCCATGTCCTTAGCCACACTGATTTTTCTTTGCAACTCCCACATCGTGGTTACTATCCACGGGTTGGGTGTTGGTTGATGGGCTTCCCTGTAGTAATAATCATCCTGGTATCGCACAAAACCACCGATACCTCTCTTCAAATGTAAGCTACTTTCCACCGCTTGCTGAGTCCCAATAAACATGGGGTCGTCTTTATCGATTACTCCGTAGTACCATAACCCAAATAGAGAACTACTATCAATATAATTCAGCCTTCTCACCGACACTCCCTCCACTTGTAAACCACGGACAAAACTATTAATTTCCTTATTAAATAGATAATTTTTCATGGCGAGAGTCAGCTCTTCTACCGCTTTTTCGTACTCCTGGGCATGATTCTCTTTTCCCAGAATCCTCGCAAACTTTGCCGCCGCCTTAAGCCCTCCACAGACTGCACAGCACGAGTAAGTCGAAACTCCCGAAATTTCTTCCCATAGATCGTAAGACTGGATAGGCAAGCCAGTGTACTTGTCTCGAAACTCCAGCATAAACTCCGCCGCCTTCTCGATAAACGGTTTATAAATAGATTCGATGTACTCCAAGTCGTTTGAGCGCAAATAATGCTCCCAGAGCCCAAAAATAACGGTGGCCGTTTCGTCTTCCTGTATGGGCAACTGGAGAATTTTATTTTTTAGCCACTCTTTTTGTTTTATCGAAGAATGCCAGGTAGATCCCAGACTATAGTCGAGCTGAAACCGGTGATGAAGATATCCATCCTCATGAAGCACATTTTGGCAAAAATCGTAAAAACTTCTGGTCACACTATGGTACCCCGCCTTATCCAGAGCAATGGCCACAAAAGCCGCGTCCCGGGGCCAAACATACGCATAAGAATCTTTTCCATAAAGAAGCATATCCGAGTCAAGCGAAGCGATAATACCGCCCTTATGATCCAAATGGGCACGTAAAATAAAGAGCGAATCGTAATATGCTTTAGTCACCTCCGACGGTAATCCAAAAAAATCCCGGTGAATTGTTTCGGCCCACGCTTGCCAAAAAGCAATCGTAGAGTGCATTACCCCTGCTGGTGTTTTTTCTCTGATTTCTTCATTTAGTTTATACACTTCATCTATGGAGTGGCCAGCGCAAAGACAGTAATCAATTTCCACTTTTTCCATCTCGGAACACTCTACTTCAAAAGCAATGACCGAATCTACTTGTCCGGTTTCTACCGCATTTCTACTCAGCACTCCGTCCTCGGCATCTACGAAAGACCCCACCTTACCTCCATAGTCAAACTCTCCCACTGTATACTCGGAAATACCTCCCTCAGGAGAGGCACCATTGATCAGAAAAACCCTCCTGCCTTTGTAATGAATTACGAGGTTCTTTGTGGGATCATAAAAGCCGGTGTTTCTGAGCTTAACTTCAGCAATACTAAACTCCTGGCCAAAGAACACTTTTACCCGTTTAATCTTTTTATCGGTATTGACCAGAGTGAGGTGTCTCAGAAATACCGAGACTTCGTTGTACACCACACATCGTATTTCCACTTCCAGGTCAGAATACTTATGCTTGTAAGATATTTTCCCCAGCATCGATCTCTCGGTGAGACCTACCTTTACCTCCCACTCTCGTCTATCCAGCCAGGAAAAATTTCCATCCCACCAAATTCCCACCCTGTGTTTGTAACCTCCCACATGATTTTCCAGCCCTACATATGGGTAATACAGGTCTCGCAACACCCCATCTTCATCGAAGCAAGCAGTCAGGTGACCATTTCCCAGGACCAGTGCTCTAGCCATTCCTTTTTTCTTTAATTCTTAAGTTTAGATCGGCCAGAGCGAGACTAAAATTTCCGTAGGCGATATGTGGGGATTGATAAGGAGAAAAATAGGCGTGTACGTCACCGTCATTAGCCCATTTGGTACACATATAATAAAAGTGATCACTGGTTTGTAAGTTCCTCCAATCACTGATTAAGCTCTCATCTCCGCTATTCAGAATTTTGCTTTCCAGACTATAAATCTTCTTCAGTCCATCAGACTGGAGTTTATTTCCATTCCACGCCGTCATATCTCGGTCGACATCTGCCCATGAAACAGGGGATTCACTGTCATATAACTCCACCGGCTTATCCTTTCCCAAGGCTTCAGAAACCGTTACAAACTGGCCTCCAGTCGCCATAAAACGTCTTACAAAGTGATGAAAAAATTCAAATATGCCCGTCTCTTGCCACTGATGCTCGCCAAAAGTTTCAAAGTCCATAAACAGGTTTACTGTTTCCCTTTCCGAAAACGAAGCCGAAATCCAGTGACAAAAGGTTTCAGCTGTTAGCGGTCGCTGGCTTCTGGCAGACTCTGAGAATCTAAAGGC
>CAZUFH010000067.1:0-3086 GCA_964618885.1 uncultured Pseudomonadales bacterium | reverse complement strand
AAACTCAGCCGGGGAGTACAGTGCCGAGAGTGAGTGGTAATAAGTCTCTCCCAAAAATTCTACCTTTTTTCTTTTAGCCAAGTTGCTTAAAGATTCGAGTATATCCGGGGCATATTGTTTCATTTGCTCCACCGCTACTCCGGTGATGGAAAAACTATATCTAAATTCCGGTTCTTCATCAGCTAGCTTAGTAAGTAAAGCCAGCATCGGCCGATACGACTTATTGGCCACCTTTTTCATTATTGCCTCGTTTCCCCGGCCAAAATAATCCAGCTCACCACCCAGATCAAAAACAGACATCGGCCGAAGCCTCCACGGCTGATGTATTTGAAGATATAAACAAATTTTGGCCATTTATTTTCTCATTTTTTGATATATCTTAATTAGCTTGACAGCCGCTATATCCCAACTCAATTGATTAGCTTCTATTTTTAGTGCTTCTCCTATTTTTGTCTTTTTGTCAGTCTCAGTCATCAAATCCAAGACATGTTTAGCCGCCAGACCACTATCCCAGTAGTCTACTTGGATGGCACTAGGTAACACTTCTGCCACTCCCGACGTCTTAGAAACAATTACCGGCACACCCCACGAAGCCGCCTCCAATGCCACCAAACCAAAAGGTTCCGAAACTGAAGGCATTACTAAGACCTGAGCCCGTTGGTACAATTTATTTATGTCTAGGTCACGTAAAAATCCAGAGAATAGGACCGATCCGGTCACTTCGGCAAAGGCTGAGTACTCCACTAAGTATCTGTACATATCTCCATCTCCGGCAATGACAAAAATCGCGTCAGATCTAGACTCAAGTACTTTTTTAGCCAGTCGGATAAAGTTGTCTGCTCCTTTTTGAATCGTCAGTCTTCCCACAAATAACACCACTGGAGCCGTACCCAAAAAATCCGCTTCCTGCTGTCCGCTCATCGAATTTTTTTCGACCCCATTGTAGACCACCTTAATTTTTTCCTGAGGTACGTGATATTCACTGATTAGCAGCTTTTTGGTATAGCCACTCACGGCAACAATTAAATCAGCTTCGTGAAAGCCCAGTTGTTCTATTTGGGATACTGCATAATTTGGTTCACCTCCCGCCGTTCTGTCAAACTCCGTGCTATGGACATGCATTATTAGAGGTTTTTTAAAGTGATCACTCACTGCTATTCCGGCAGGGACAGTCAGCCAATCATGGACGTGAACCAGGTCAAATACTTCGCCTCTCACTGCCTCCTCGACATCTCTCGCAAAAAGATAGACATCTTCTATCAAATTTCCAGCATATTTCTCCGGCAAAGACTCAGGATACGCCCTTATATTAGATGGCAAAAATAATACCGGGTAAAACTTACCTAGTCTGGTTCTTAACATCTTTATTTGTTTCTCTGTCTCTCCACTCGGAAGAACCAGTAGGACCTCTTGTCCAGCGTCACTCAAATGCTCGACAATCCCTTGGCAGGCCACCCCCAGCCCACCCGAATTTTTAGGCGGATACTCCCACCCAATCATCAAAACTCTATTTGGCACAGTAAGAATTATTACAGATAACTCTCTTCAGTATAACAAGGGTTTTATGACATTCCTAGTATTTCCTGTGCTTTTTTCCAAAACAGTCTCGCGCCCTCTGCACCCACTTCACCAGACTTAAGAGTGTCGTTTGAAAATCGGAAGTTGTCTGCCGTCATCCTGGCAAATAAATTGGACTTTACTGACTCCAATACATACTTTGCGGCTTCAGATGGGTTTTCCGGCAGCTTGACCGCCCGAGGAAAGGTGACCGATCCCACAGTCGACAATAAATTGTGTCTTTCCAAAAACTCCATGTTTTCGGTCTCTTGTCTGCCTACCGGAGCATTAAAAAGCAAAATACTACCGCCCACACTATTCGGACTCAGGATGGCTTTAAAAGCCTGTTCACTCGGCTTGGTCACCTCGAGGTGGATCAAGTTCTTCTCATACAATAGCTCGTACAAAGTAATCATCTCTATATCATTTTTGCCAACTAAGACATTCACTCTTGGTAGCTTTTTCATATTTGCCATAAACATTTCTGTAAACGGAGTTTTCTTCACCAGTACCCAAAATTCAAATCTCTTAGAAAGGATACCCAGTTCTTTGACCAAAGTGGTGAGATACCCAAGACCAACAGCGGCCCCGGAAATGGGAATCGCCACCCGGATTGTCCCTGTCTCTTCGGTAAATACTTTATGTCGATTTTCAACTCCCTTGGGCAAAAGGTCAGTCAGCATCGACGAGATCGGATAGGGGATTACTTCAGAGACAAATTCTATCCCTCTGGATTTAGCATATGTCTCAAACTTTTCTTTGACATATTTACTGGGGACAAAGGTCAAGTCCGCCCCTCGGACACACCAGATATGTTGAGAAGTATCATCGGTCACTTGGACAATGAGCCGCACTGTCCTTCCTGTTGTCTGAATCAACTTTTGTTTTATTGCTCCTATCTGATGAGCCATTCCAAAATGAGTGGCGACTATCCAAATCTCATCATTCCCAGGATTCCTCTCAATAATATCTAGTAGTTGTCTATAAAGCGACCCGGAACTTAAAATCAAAAATTTTCGATAAACAGCTGTAAAGATATCCTCCAAAAGTCCATATTGAGTCTTTAAAAAGATAAATTTACCAATGGGATTGATACTCGTAAAACGGTGTATCCAAGTCATAAATCTGTCGATAGAACCCAAGAGGATATAGGCAGTATTCTCCGGACGGCTCTCTACCAGAGCATCAGTAACCCGTAGGTGGCCGAGCCCCGCCGGGGCATAAGTAAAAATCATGAGCTTCATACAATAAATATATACGACTTTCGAGTCCCACTACTAGTCTCAATAAAAATAATTCCGCCACAAGGGCGGATTTATTTTATTGTGGGGTAGGTTGAGGTAATCCGAAATGCCGTGTATTCCACGGCCGGGACTCCCCTCAGTAACTTAGAGTACTAAGTTCTTCGAGACCCGTCTCGCCAAAATCGTTACGAGTTTGGCTCCGACATTCGAGTCCCTTTCTAACAAACTAAAAGCCTCCCCACGAGGGAGAGGCTTTTACTTGTGGGTCAGGCGGGACTCGAACCC